>NZ_JBPSDN010000013.1:0-121086 GCF_052036135.1 Gordonia marina | reverse complement strand
CTCCTTCAGCCGGTCGTGGTACATCCGGACGGCCCGCTCACGGGTCTCGGAATCGAACTTTCGTGGTGCTGCCATGATCGCATTCTCCTGGTGCGTTCACGGTCTCCACCAGACCCAGGACGGTTCATTGAGCCGGACGGGCCCCCCGGGGCCCGGCCGAGTCGAAACGACCTTCCGCGGGCAGGGGTGCGTTTCGACTTGATCTCGCCTTGCGGCTCGATCGGCTCAAC
The DNA here is from genome assembly GCF_052036135.1 of Gordonia marina. Taxonomy (NCBI): domain Bacteria; kingdom Bacillati; phylum Actinomycetota; class Actinomycetes; order Mycobacteriales; family Gordoniaceae; genus Gordonia; species Gordonia marina. The sequence goes on along the minus strand of NZ_JBPSDN010000013.1, from coordinate 120,856 downwards.
GGGCTAGTGGGGCCGGGAACGGTTCGACGAGCTTCCACAGTCGGGGCTGTGTTTCGGCACGGTCTGTGCCTTGCGGCTTGACCTGTTCAACCGGCTGAGGGGGCCGCTTCAGCAGCTCGTTGAGCCGGACGGGCCCCCGGGGCCCGGCCGAGTCGAAACGACTTTCGGCGGGCAGGGGTGCGTTTCGACTCGATCTCGCCTTGCGGCTCGATCGGCTCAACCGGCTAGTGGGCCGGAGCGGCTCAACGGGCTAGTGGGGCCGGAGCGGTTCAACAGGCTAGTGGGGCCGGGGCGGTTCAACGGGATGGATGCGGGCCTGGCCAGGTGGTTCGCAACGGTCGACGAGGTGGGCTTCGGGGTCAGGCGAAGACGACGGTCTTGCGGCCGTGGACCAGGACGCGGTCCTCGAGGTGCCAGCGCACGCCGCGGGAGAGGACCAGAGTCTCGATGTCGCGGCCCTGGCGGACCATGTCGGCCGGCGTCTGCTCGTGACTGATCCGGCCCACGTCCTGCTCGATGATCGGGCCCGCGTCGAGGTCGGCGGTGACGTAGTGGCAGGTCGCGCCGATCAGCTTCACACCGCGGTCGAAGGCCTGATGATACGGGCGCGCACCGATGAAGCTGGGCAGGAAGCTGTGGTGGATGTTGATCGCCCGCCCGGCCCACGCCTCGCACAGCCAGGCGGGCAGGATCTGCATGAAGCGGGCCAGCACTACCGCGTCCGGGTCGTGCGCGTCGACCAGTTCACGCACCTGCTCGAAGGCGGCGGTCTTGCCCTCGGGGTCCCCGGCCGGGAACGGCACGTGGTGGAAGGGCACGCCGAAGCGCGTCGTCAGTGATTCCAGGTCGCGGTGGTTGCCGATCACGGCGCGGATGCGCGCGGGCAGTTCACCGCGTTCGGCACGGGAGAGCAGATCGGTGAGGCAGTGGCTGTCGCGGCTCACCAGCAGCACCACCGACTTGGGTTCCCCGGTGTCGGTCACGTTCCACTCGGTCTCCGGGCCCAGTCCGGCGGCGACCGCGGCGAAGCGAGCGCGGATCTCGTCGACCGTGAAACCGACCGACGACGCCCGGATCGCCTGCCGGGTGAAGAACCAGCCGGAGGTCTGGTCGGAATGGTAGGCGGCTTCGGTGATCCAGCCGCCGATCCCGGCGAGGAATCCGGAGATGGTGGCGACGATGCCGGTGCGGTCGGGGCAGCCCAGGGTCAACACGAAGCTGCGGTTGTCATCGGTGGGGGAGGCGGTCACCCGAACCAGTGTGCCAAGCTCGTTGTCGTGATTGAAACCAACCTGCGCCGCAGCCAGGTCGCGGCCCTCGTCGACCACACCCTGCTCAAACCGGAGGCGACCCGCGCCGACGCCGAGGCGGCGGTCGCCGACGCGGCCCGGCTCGGCGTCTACGCGGTGTGCCTGTCGCCGTCGATGCTTCCGATCGACACCGGTGCGCAGCGGACCTGCGTGGTGGCCGGCTTCCCGTCCGGCAAGCATCACTCGCTGGTCAAGGCCGCCGAGGCGCGTCTGGCGGTGGATTCCGGTGCCGACGAGATCGACATGGTGATCGACATCGGCGCGGCCGTCGACGGCCGGTTCGACGAGGTCTTCGCCGACGTGGTGACCGTCCGTGAGGGGGCCGGGGACGCGGTGCTGAAGGTGATCGTCGAGTCGGCGGTGCTGCTCGACCGGATCGGCCCGGACGGGCTGGCGCAGGTATGCCGCCGCGCCGTCGAGGGCGGCGCCGACTTCGTCAAGACCTCCACCGGACTCCATCCGGCCGGTGGGGCGAGTGTGGAGGCGGTGCGGGTGATGCGCGCGGCCGTCGGCGACGGGATCGGTGTCAAGGCCAGCGGCGGCATCCGCGACGCCGCGTTCGCCGCCGAACTGATCGCCGCCGGGGCGAACCGGCTGGGTCTCTCCGGCACCGAAGCGGTCCTCGCCGGTTTCCTGGAATAGCGCTGGGCCCGCGTCGATGCAGTGGGTGACGGGAATCGTCTTCGTGGTGGCGCTGGCCGTCACGGCGCTCGCGGTGACCGACGACCGGGCGCCCACCGCCGACCACCCGCGCGTGGGGCGCCGCGGTCTCGGCTGGATGTACTGGCCGGCCTGGCTCGCGTTCGCGGTGTGCGTCGCGGTGATCGGCGTGCGTGGGGGCAGCACGGTCGGGGGGTGTCGTGGCAGCGGTCGCGGTGCTGGCCGGGGCCGTGGTGGTCGGCGCGATCTGGACCGATCTGGTCGTGATCCCCGGTCCGCGAGGCGGCCGCCGGATCGGGCCGTGGGCGGCGACGCGCGGCGGCCGCGAGTGGTGGACGCGAGGTTCGTTCGGCTCCACCGATCTCTACGGTGGCGGCCAGGAGGACGACTGGCGGCGAGTGAATCGCGCGGACCCGCCGGATCGGCACGACGGCTGAGGTGCGTCGACGCGCGGTCGAAGAGGCGCCGGTCGAGCAGCCTCGAAGCCGCCTTCTCCGGGGCGCACCGGCCTGGGCGCCGGTCAGTCGTCCAGCCGGAGGTGGCCGAGGACCAGTGCCAACTTGTGGCGGCCCCGGGCGCACCGGCTCTTGACGGTGCCCGGCGCGACGCCGAGGAGCGCCGCGGTCTCCTCGATGGAACGGCCCTGCAGATCGACCGCGATGATCGCCTCCCGTTGGCCGGCAGGCAGGACGTCGAGCGCGCGGCCGATGGCGAGTTGCAGATCGATGCTCTCGGTGAAGTCCTCCGGGGCGATGTGCGGTGCGGCGCAGTCGAACTCGGGGAGCGGGACGCCGTCGTGGCACTTGCGGCGCCGCAGGCGGTCGAGACACGAGTTGACGACGACGCGGTGCATCCACACCAGCACCGATGAGTCGCACCGGAACGAGCCCGCGGTCCGGACGATGCTGACCAGCGCGTCCTGCAGGGCGTCCTCGGCATCGTCGGGGTCCTGCGCGGTGCGCAGCGCGATCGACCAGAGGTAGCGCTTGTGCCGTTCGTAGAGTTCGCCGAACGCCCCGCCGTCGCCACGCGCCCCCGCATGCAACAGTTCCGCGTCACTGACCTCTTCGATGATCCCCCGAGTCATGCGAGTGACTGTAAGCGTTCACCGACCGGCTATTCCAGGGATTGTCGGACGCTGTGGATAGCCGCTCCGACCTGTGGATATGCGCATTGACAAGGGTGGGGTGACAGCAGTAGTCATCGCGCAGCGCACACCCTGGTGGGGCGGTTCCGGCGAATCACGACACGCCGCCGGGATGCGTCGCAAATCGCCGCCTACTCCGGATTCCGCCCGGATCGGCGAAATCGGGGAAAGCGGCGGAACCGGTCGGCCGCCTATCCGGTGCGGACGTTCCGGCGGGCGTCGACCTGATCGCGCGGCTTGAGCACGATCCGGTCGAGGTTCACATGCGGCGGCCGGGACGCGGCGAAGGCGATCACCTCAGCGATGTCGTCGGCGGTGAGCGGGGTCAGACCGTCGTAGACCTTCGCCGCGCGCTCGGCGTCGCCGTCGAAGCGGACGAGGGAGAACTCGGTCTCGACCATGCCGGGGCAGACCTCGGTGAGGCGTACGGGCTGCCCGACCAGTTCGCCGCGCAGGGTGCTGTGCAGCACGCTCTGCGCGTGCTTGGCGGAGGTGTAGCCGGCGCCGTTGTCGTAGACGTCGAGCGCGGCGATCGAGGTAACGGTCACGATCAGGCCGTCGCCCGACGCGATCAGCGCGGGCAAGAGGGCCTTGGTCATGCGCAGCGTGCCGACCACGTTGGTCTCCCACATCCAGCGCCAGTCGTCCAGGTCCGCTTCGGCGACCGGCGCCAGGCCCTTCGCGCCGCCGGCGTTGTTCACCAGGACGTCGACACGGTCGAGCGTCCCGCAGAAGCGTTCCACCGACGCCGGGTCGGTCACGTCGAGATACTGCGCGCGGCCGCCGATCTCGGTCGCGAGCGCCTCCACGCGGTCGGTGCGCCGGGCGCCGAGGACCACCCGGTATCCGTCGGCGGCCAGGGCGCGGGCGGTCGCCGCGCCGATGCCCGAGCTGGCGCCGGTCACCACGGCGACCTTGGCGGCGGGGGCCGGTCCGGAGTCGGTCGAAGAAGCGGGAGCACTGCGCAGCGTCGTCATGAACCCCAGTCTAGGCGGCGGGCCCGACTGCTAGATTCGACGCCATGACCGGCTCCGGAGTGGTCGCGGCCAAGCTGCGCGTGGGTTCGGCTCCGGCCAGCATGGTGCTGAACGCGATCCGTGTCGGGGGTCCGGCGATGCGTGACGAGATCACCGTGCGCACCGGTCTCAGCCCGGCGACGGTCAACCGGCAGATCACGGCGCTGGCCGCGGCGGGCCTGGTCGACGAGCGTCCGGACCTGGTCGACAGCCGGGGTGTCGGGCGGCCGAAGATCCCGATCACCCTGGACCGGGACCGCTACTGCGTGGCCGGTATCCACATCGGGGCCCGGCGCACCGCGCTGGTGATCGCCGACATCGGCGGCCGCACCCTGTACAGCCACGCGATCGCGACCCAGGACGTGTGTAGCGGCAGCGCCGAGGCGGCCGTCGAGCGGCTGGCGGCGGCGCTCGCGGAACTGGTGGGCCGCTTCTCCGGCCGCCGCGTGCTGTGGGCGGGTGCCGCGCTCGGCGGCGGCGTCGACGCGGAGACCGGCGTGGTGGATCACCCGATCCTGCGCTGGCGGTCGCAGCCGCTGGGGCCGCGGCTGCACGACGCGCTGGGCGTCCGGGTATCCGTCGCCGAACACGTCCAGGCGATGGCGGCGGCCGAACTGCTGCTCGGTGGCGAGGTGGTGCCGCACGGCGCGGCACTGTTCTTCTACGCGCGCGAGACCGTCGGCATGGCGATGATCTTCGAGGACGAGGTGCATCAGCCGACCCGCGGTGCCGGCTCCATCGCGTCGCTGCCGGTCGCCCCGGGGCCGCTCGACACCGAGCCGATCGCGGCCTTGCAGACGGTGATCGGGACCGCCGCGCTCAAGGCCGCCGCCGCGCGGCTGGGCACCGGCGACGACGCCCAGGTCCTCGCCGATGCGCGGGCCCGGGTGCTGGGGCAGGCGGTGGCCGTGATGCGCGATGTGGTGAACCCGGATTCGGTGATCGTCGCCGGTGAGGCCTTCGCCGCCCACCCGCGCGGTCTCGCACCGGTGCAGGCCGCGTTCGACGCGGCCACCAGTACCGGCTGGCCGCTGGAGATCGTGCCGACGCGTTTCGGCGTGCATGTCCCGGAGGCGGCGCCGGTGGCGGTCGCACTGTCGGCCGTGTACGCGGATCCGGTCGCGGTGGCGGCCGCGGCCGTTTCGTAGCGAAGGCGGCGCCGAGATCCCGCAGTTGTGACTGAAGTGACGTCTGTAGTTTAGTGGGACTACAGTCCGGCGAAACCGGTTCGTCTGGACTCGTCGAGGGGAACTCCGTGACCGAATCTCCGAAGACCCGCGCGGCCCGTGATACCGGTCGCCGCGTCCGTCGCCGGGCGCTGCTCGGCGCGGCGGGCACGGGTGCCGCGCTGCTCCTTGCCGTCTCCGGGGTCGCCGAAGCGGTGCCGGCGGTGCCCGACGGCGTGCTCGGCGCGGTGGGCAACTCGTCGTCGGACCTGAATCTGCCGGACCTGTTGGGCGCGCTGCCCGGGCTGCTGAGCCCGGGGACGCAGCCGGCCGGCACCACCCGCTGCGACACCGTGATCCAGGTGGGTGACTCCACCTCCGTCGCGGCGGACACGGCCGCGATGCTGCCCAGAGCCGGGGACACCGCCGGCGCGCAGTATCGGCGGGTCGGTGCACGGAACGTCACCGTCGACGCGCTGAGCGGCCGGGCGATCGTCGACGGCCCCGGACCGGACGCGAAGAGTGCGGTCGCCACCCGCCTGGGCCGCGGTGAACGTGGCTGCTGGGTGATCGCGATGGGCGTCAACGACGCCGGGGCGATCAGTTCCGGCTCCTCCGTCGACGCCGACGCCCGGATCGACGCGGTGATGCGGCAGTTGGCGGGTCAGCCGGTGCTCTGGCCGACGATCGCATCGTCCAACCCGCAGAACCGGGCCTTCGACAGCGCGGCGATGGCGGTCTTCAACGACGCGCTGCGCCGGGCCACCGCGCGGTACGACGACCTCGCCGTGTACGACTGGTCGGCCGCCGCCCGCCCGGAGATGTTCACCGACGGCATCCACTACACCGCCGCGGCGACCGCGGAACGGAATCGGCGGTTCGCCGACGCCCTGGCTCGGGCGTACCCGGCCGGGTCCGGCTCCACCCCGGCGGTGCGCTGGATCGGCTAGAGCGGGCAGCCGATGGACGTGTCGCGCTCGCCGGAGACGGCCTGTTTGAGGCCCTGCGCCACCGCGTCGGTGTACAGATCGGTGCCGGCCCCGAACGGGTGCACATCGTCGGGGCCGAGCAGATCCGGGTGGGCGGCGGCGGCCGAGCACCACGGCGCCAGGAACACGTTCTTGCGGGTCGGGGCGTACGCGATCACCTGCCGCGCGGCCTGCGGAATGCCCTCGACCGGGCCGTACGGCACCACCAGTACCACCTTGCGGTCGGGGCCGAGCATCCGGAGGATCCGGTCGAGCTGTCCGGGGAACGCCTGGCCGTTGGTGCCGAAACCGAGCACGACGTAGTCGCGGATCTTGTCCGACGACGCCAGATCCTGCAGCACCACCTCGCCGCCGGTGTAGTGCCGTGACACCTCGGCGTCGATGTAGATGCCGGGGAACTTCTTTCGCAGGGACGCCGAGGCGGCCAGCATCACCGAGTCGCCGACCGCCGTGACGTCGGTGCCCGCAGGCAACCCGGTCGCCGGAGGCTGCGGGTGTTTCGCCTGTTCATCGGCCTGGCGCTGTGCCTCTTTCTGTTGCTCGGCGAGGTGGTCGAGCTGTAGTTCCAGCTGCGACTTCGCCGGGCTGGTGCCCAGCGCCGACCCCGCCAGCAGGACGGCGACGGTCGTCACGACCGCCACCACCGCGGGGCGGGCCCGATGGGCGTTGCTGCCGAGCGCGGTCAGTACACCGCGGAAGCCCAGCCGCCGGAACGGCGTCTCGATCCAGCGGTACGAGAGCTCGGACGCCACGAGCGAGATCACGGCGGCGATCGTGCCGGCCACCCAGAGCGGGGTCTCCGAATGCGGGCCCATCAGCCAGTGTTTGACGAAGACCATCACCGGCCAGTGCCACAGGTACAGGCTGAACGAGCGCTCACCGAGCCAGCGCAGCGCGGGCAGCCGCAGGAGCCGCGGCACCGGCCCGGTCTCCCGGACCGCGTTGTAGACGACGGCGGCGGCGAGCACGCAGGCCGCGAACAGTCCGCCGCGGTAGGTGATCGGGGCGGTGTCCGGCAGGACGAACATCAGCGCGATGAGACCGGCGAAGGCGAGCGGTCCGAGCGTCCACCCGATGATCTGCGCGGTGCGGCGCGGCAGTTTGCGCGGCCACGAATCGGTCGCGTTCGACGCCGGGCTGGTCACCAGCAGGGCGAGAACGACGCCGGAGAGCAGCCCGAAGGCATGGGTCTCGCTGCCGAAGTAGACCCGGCTGGGGTCGGCGTCCGGCTGGTAGAGCCACGCCATGAGGGCCACCGAGGCGAACGCCAGCACCGTGGCGGCGACGGCGGCGAACAGCAGACGGCGACGGACCGGCCGGCGACGGCGCAGCCACATGAGTGCGACGAACAGCAGCGGCCAGACGACGTAGAACTGCTCCTCGATCGCCAGCGACCAGTAGTGCATGAAGATGCGCGGCGTGGTGTCGGCGAAGTAACTCTGCGACTGGGCGATCTGCACCCAGTTGTTGACGAAGAACATCGAGCTGGTGAACTGCGGCCACAGCTGGACGGCGACGTCGCCGCCGATCAGGCCGGCGATCGCGGTACTCACCACCAGCACGGTGACCGCCGCCGGGACGATACGGCGCACCCGCCGCAGCCAGAAATGGGACAGCGAGATCTCGCCGCCGGCTCCGAACTCGCGCACGAGGAGCGACGTGATGAGGAACCCGGACAGCACGAAGAAGACGTCGACGCCCAGGTAGCCGCCCCGCAGGACGGTGCCGAACAGGTGGTACACCACGACCGACAGCACGGCGATGCCGCGCAGGCCGTCCAGCGCGGGGGCCCGGCGGATCCGGCCCGGCTTGAGCGTGGTCGCGGCCGGCTCCGGGGCGGCTGTCGCTGCCGGACGGGCCGGCGGGCGGGCGGGAGCGGGCCGGGACGAGTGCGGCGGTGGTGCGGTCGGTCGTGCTCGCTGGGCGGCGGGCGCCGGGCGTTTCGGTGCGGGCCTGGGATCCGGAGCGCGGCCGGGCGCCTGCCGGGTCACCGGGACCGTCGGCGCCGTGCCGCGCGGATCGGGGCGCGGCGGTTTGGGCCGGGACTGTTCGGGCTGCGGCTGTTCCGGCTGCGGCGGTTCGGGCCGGGACTGTTCGGCGGCGGGAGACTCGTCCGGCGCCGAGGGTCCGGCCGGCGGCGATTCCTCCGCGACGGCCTCCGCGTCGGCACTCTCGGCTGTGTCCGGGGCCGCCGGTGCCGCCGGGGCCTCGGCGGACTCGGGTGGGTCCGGAGTCTTCTCGGCGTTCGGGACCGGCTCCTGCGCGGTCTGCGCCGGTTCCTCGACCGGCTCGGGCCGTCCGGCGGGCTCCGGGGCGACGAGCACGCGGAACTGCCGAGTGGGCGCGTCGGAGTGACCGCCGCCGAGCGGGGCGTCCTCGGCTCCGGGCTGGCCGTCGCCGAGACCATGAGGCTGCTGTTCCGCGGGAACGGCGGCGTCGTCGGGCGAAGGCGGAGCCTGATCGCCGGGACCCCGACCGTCGTGGGGGTCGGTCTCGGCGGAAGCGGTCTCGGCGGTCTCTTCGCGCGGTTCGGCGTCCGGCGGCCCGTCCGTCGCGGACCCTCGTTCGGCGTCATCCGGCGGCTTGCCGCCGGGGAATCGGGCGGCGTCGTCGGTGTAGTCGAGCACGACCATCGCCAGCCCGGTGGGAACGCGCATCTCCTTGGTCGGAGTGTCGTTCTGGGTGGACTGGCTACTGGAGTCGACGTCGAGCGTGGTCAATGGCGAATCGTCTCAAATCGATGCCCCGGCGTACGCGTCTAGCGACGGGGCGAAAACGGGTGGTCCGGTCGAAGAGTTTATCGCTGCTTCGGTACCCGGCCATTACCGAGGACCAAGGAATCTGGCCGTTCTGCCGGGAATGACCGGCTCTTCGGTCAGCTCGGCCGGCCGGCCGCGACGTACTCCAGGACGGTGGCGACGTCGTCGGTGCCCGGCACGCGGAATTCGGCGACCGTGTCGCCCGCCCCGACCTTGATGCCGACGTCGCGACCGGCCGGGCTGCCGTCCCGGCGCCGCAGATGGGCGAAGGCCTTCTCGTCGGTCACGTCGTCGCCGAGATAGAGGACGGCCGCCGCATCGAACGACTTCCGGAGGCGGTCGAGCGCGAGTCCCTTACTGGTCTCGATCACGGCGAGCTCGATCACCGCCTTGCCTCGGGTCACGTGCACGCCGGGCCAGCCGGCCGGTCCGGACTCCGCCAGAGCCATCGCGGCAGCGGCGTCGTCGGCGGAGGCGTTGCGCACGTGCAGGGTGGTGCTGGCCGGCTTCACCTCGACGCTGGTGCCGGCGAACCGCGAAGCGAGGGAATCGAACTCGGCGACGATGCGGGCCAGCAGCCGGCCCTGGTCCTCGGTGAGCGGCGCGTCGAAGCCGCTCTCGAACTCGGCGCCGTGGCTGCCCACCAGCACGAGGGGAGCGGCGGCACCGGACATGGCGGCCAGATCGTCACGGGCGCGTCCGGACACCAGTGCGGCCAGCGTGCCGGGCCGCGACGCGCATGCCCGCAGGGCGTCGATCGACGCCGGGTTGGGCACGGCGAGTTCCGGCCGCGGCTGGATCGGGGCGACGCAGCCGTCGTAGTCGGAGGCCACCAGCACCCGGTCGAGCCGGCAGAAGTCGTCGAGCGCCGCACGCAGTTCCGCAGTGATTCCGTTCGCGGTCACCGTCGTCTCCCTCAGCTGGACTGCTGTTGCAGGGCGGTCAGGAAGCTCTGCGCCCACAGGTCGACGTCGTGTGTCATCACCTGCTCGCGCAGCGCCGTCATGCGGCGGCGGCGCTCCGCGTCGTCGTCGGTCACGGCGGCGACCACCGCGTCGTCCGTCGACACCTCGTCGTACGGATTCATCAGGTACGCCTCTCCGAGTTCCATCGAGGCGCCGGTGAACTCGCTCAGCACCAGTGCGCCGCCGAGGTCGTGGCGGGCCGCGAGGTACTCCTTGGTCACCAGGTTCATGCCGTCGCGCAGCGGGGTCACCAGGGTGACGTCCGCGGCCACGAAGTAGGCGAGCAACTCGTCGCGGGGGACCGGTTGCAGCAGGTAGCGGACCGGCGGTGCGTCGACCGTCCCGTAGGTGCCGTTGATGTGGGCGACGGTGCGTTCCACCTCGTCGCGCAACGCCGCGTAGCTGTCGACGTTCTCCCGGCTCGGGCTGGCGAGTTGCACGAAGACGGTGTCGGCCGGGTCCAGCCGTCCGGTGGCGAAGAGCCGTTCCAGCGAGGCGAGCCGGACGTCGATGCCCTTGGTGTAGTCGAGCCGGTCGACGCCCAGAAGCAGCGTGCGCGGGTTGCCGAGGCTCTCGCGGATCGCGATCGCGCGGCGCTGGACGGCCGCACCGGCGGCCTGTCCGGCCACCCCGGCCGAGTCGATGGAGATGGGGAAGCAGCCGGCCGCCACGATGCGGTCGCCGACGGGCACGGTGCCGAAGTCCTCCCGCACGCCGACGGGCCCGGTCGACGCGTCCACTCCCAGGATGCGGCGGCACAGGGCCAGGAAGTTCTGCGCGCCGCCGGGCAGATGGAAGCCCACCAGGTCGGCGCCGAGCAGTCCCTCCAGGATCTCCCGTCGCCAGGGGAGCTGGCTGAACAGCTCGTACGGCGGGAACGGGATGTGCAGAAAGAAGCCGATCTTCACATCGGGCCGCAGCTCGCGGAGCATGGCGGGCACCAGCTGCAGCTGGTAGTCCTGCACCCAGACCAGGGCACCGGGCGCGGCGGCCTCGGCCGCGGCCTCGGCGAACCGCCGGTTCACCGACACGTAGGCGTCCCACCAGTCGTGCCGGTAGGCGGGTTTCACCAGAACGTCGTGGTACAGCGGCCACAGGGTGGCGTTGCTGAAGCCCTCGTAGTAGTCCTCGACCTCGGCGGCGCTGAGCGGCACCGCGTGGATGTCGATGCCGTCGACCTGCGGGTCGTCGGCGCAGTCCGGGCTACCGGTCCACCCGACCCACGCGCCCGGCTGCCGGTCGAAGACCGGGGCGAGAGCGGTGACCAGGCCGCCGGGGGCGCGCGTCCAGGAGACGGTGCCGTCCGGGGCTACCTGCTTATTGACCGGGAGACGATTGGCGACGACGACGAACTGTGAGCCCGCCATCGCGTCAGTCGGTCTCCCCCGGCGCGATGCCCAGCATGTTGAAGAGCATCACGCACTCGTCGGCGTCGGTCGCGTAGGCCGCGACCACGCGGCGTGCGGAGTTGGCGGTCTCGTCGGCTACCGGATCCAGTTCTTCGTCATCGACAAGGTCGGTCGTCTTGGGAGGCATGGCCGCGATTCTACCCGCCCGTCGCCGGATGCTCAGCGCTCGGCCGGTTCGCGAGGCCCGCATTGGCGACGATCGCATCCCGGACGTACCGGGCGAGACCCGGTTCGAGGTCGTCGTAGGTGGCGGCGAATCGGGGGTCGGCGACGTACATCTCGCCGAGGCACGCATGGAACGACGGCGGGCAGTCGTAGAAGCGGTCGTCGATGTGCCGCCGGGCGCGTTCGGCGACGGCCGTCGCGACCGTGCCGTCGGCCGGTTCGCCCGCCCGCTTGGCCGCGGCGAAGGCGTCGTTGATCGCGTCCATGTCCGCCTTGATCGCGGCCCAGTCGGCCTTCGTGTACCGCTGGGTGCGCGCGGCCGACTGCTTCCAGGCGTCGGTGTCGCCCCAGCGCTCCCGCGCCTCGGCCTGGTACTCGTCGGCGAAACCGTCGCCGAATATCTCGCGCAGTTCGGTGTCGGTGGCCGGTCGCTGATCCATGGTTCTCTCCAATGCTCGGTCGATGGCGCCGACCAGCTCGGTGAGCTCGTCGCGCCGGGCGATGACGGCGGCCCGTTGCCTGGCCAGGTGTGCCTCGGGCGAGATGTTCGCATCCAGCAGCTCGGCGATCTCGTCCAGCGGCAGTTCCAGCCGCCGGTAGAGCACCACCTGCTGCAGCCGCGCCAGGTCGGCGGCGTCGTATAGGCGATAGCCCGCCGTGGAGCGGCCGCTCGGCGTGAGCAGGCCGATCGCGTCGTAGTGGTGCAGGGTGCGCACCGTGACGCCGGTCAGCTCGGCGAGCCGGCCGACCGTCCACTGAGCGTCGCCGCGGGAGGAAGCCGTCATGGGAACCATCGTGAGCCCTGACGTCGCGGGAGGGTCAAGTGCCGCGTGCCGCCCGTGCACGACGGCGGCGCCCCGGCGACTCACGATCGCTGTCTGCACGCGTGACCCGCCCCGGTGCCGTTGTCATGCGGGACCGCGTGGCGGGGGCCGGCGCCGGCGGGCCCGATCGCGGATCCGCCGGGGCGTCAGCGGGGGCACGGGAGGACGGACGTGGCGGAGCGCGTCCGGAATGGCCGGTGACAGATGCGGTCTGCGCAGGCGGCGGGCGATGAACTCGCCGAGGGTCACACCGGCGGCCAGGGCGCAGCCGAGTGCGAAGGCGGTCGCCATCTCGGCGCCGCCGCGACCGGGGTCGTTGTTGAGCAGCCCGTACATGCCGCGGTAGATGGCGAGGCCGGGGAGCATCGGGGTGATGCCGGCGATGGCGATGACCAGCGGCGGGGTGAGGGCGCGGCGGGCGGCGACGCCGCCGATGAGGCCGACCACCACCGCGGCGGCCGCGTAGCCGATGAGCGGGCTGGTGCTGTAGACGGCCATGACGCCCTGCACGCCCGAACCGAGTGCGCCGGACACGATCGCCGCGGGCAGGGCGCGTCGTTCGGCGTAACTCGCCGCGGCGAAACCGCCGGAGACGATCGCGCCGCCGATGATCCGGGCCGGCAGATCCGAGGCGCCGAACGGGGCGATGGTGGTCAGCTCCGGCAGCTCGATGCCGAACAGTCCGACGAACCGCACGGCCAGGGCGACACCCACCAGGATGCCGCCGGTCATCACCAGGACCTCGGTGAACCGCGCCGTGCCGGTGATCGGGGCCCCGGTGATCGCATCCTGCACGGCGCCGACCAGCGACAGCCCGGACAGCAGCACCACGATCCCGGCGGCGATGATCTTCGCCGGATTGATGTCGTAGCTGGTGAACTCCAGTATCCGGAACAGCACGGCCGCCGGGAGCACGGCCACGAACCCGCCGGTCATCTGCTGGAAGAACGGTGGCGTGCCGATCCGGTTGAGGTAGCGGTTGATCACCACGATCGAGACCGAGGACAGGAACGCGGTGAGGCCGATCAGCCAGCCCGCGGCGAGGAAGACCGCGACGCCGTAGGCCATCACGCCCCACGCGAGCGTCGAGATCCACCGCGCGTACGGGTGCGGGGCGGCGATGATCACGTCGACGATCCGGTGCGCCGACGCCGGACTGATCGCCAGACTGCGGATGCGGCGCACCAGGCGGTCCGTCTCGGCGAGGCGCGTGAAGTCGAGGGATCGGTAGGCGACGGTGCGCGAGGCGGTGATCGGCGGAAGGGTGCTGCCGCGCCGGGCGCAGATCAGGACGGTGTTGAAGGTGACGTCCACGTCGACGTCGTCGAGCCCGTAGATGCCCGCGACGAAGGCCACCTGGTCGCGGGTGTCGATCGCCCCGGTGCCCGAGTCGAGCAGGACCGCGCCGATGCGGGCGGCGAGGTCGAGGACCTCGGTGATCGCGGCCTCGTCGTGCAGGTCGATCGGCTTCCGCGGGGTGACGACGATGCGGCCCGGCTCGATCGTGTCGATCGTCGCCTGGTCGGAGCCGAGGATACGGTTCAGGCCACGGCGGATATACTCACGCACGCACCTGCCTCCTTAGCTCAGCGGTAGAGCAACGCTCTTGTAAAGCGTAGGTCGTCGGTTCAAACCCGACAGGGGGCTCCACATCGGCCCAGGTCATCGCGTTTCGGTATGCCAGTGCAGTGCTACCCGCGCTACCGCGCCGTGCTGCCCGCGCTCGCGGCTCAGTACAGAACGAACAGATCCGTCCGGAGGTCGGCGGCGGGAGTGACCGAGGGATCGGTGGCGTAGACCTCGGCGATCAGCCGGGGCTCACCCAGGTCGCGCGCGGCGAACGACTCCATCAGCGAGCCCCAGGAATCGCCGAGGGTGTCGTAGGGGCCGACGTGGCTCAGGGCGAGCGCACGACCGGCCGGGAAGGTGCCCGCGGTGAAGCCGGCGGGCGCGGCCGCGACCGGAAAGCCGATCTCCAGGTCGAACCAGCCGCTCGGCGGCCCGGAGTACAGGGCGTAGCCCGGCCCGATCGGGCCGGCCTCGGCGAGCGAGGAGTAGCCGGCGTCGAAGATGGCCGGCAGGTCGGCGAGGGAGACCGCCTCGGAGAACTCGTTCACGGTGACCACGCCCTCGGGCAGCGTCACCTCGGTCGGTTCGGTGAAGGGCTCGTCGCGCAGGATCAACGGAACGTTCATGGCGACCACGGTAGCGCCGTCCTGCGACACGCACGCGGGCCCGCCGAGAGGAGTCGTCACGACTCTCCACGGCGGGCCCGTCCGGGGGGATCGGCCTGTCGGGTCAGGCCTTCAGTGCGGCGTTCAGCCAGTCGACGGTCTGCATGCCGAACAGGTCGGTGCCCCAGCCGTACATGTCGGTCAGGAACTTCACCATGCTGCAGTCGGTCGGCTGGTAGTCGACGCGGGCACCACGGCCGCGCCACTGACCCGCGAGCTTCCGCGAATCGGCGGCCGGCACCAGCGACATCGGGGAGTCGTCGGCCCCGCACGACGCGATCAGGATCCGGTTGCTCTTGGCGGGCGTGCCCTTGCCGAGGAGATTGTCGCGGTAGGCGTGCTGGAAGTCGCCGATGTCGGCGGGGTTCCGCCCGTTGAACAGGGTGCGCAGTGGGACCATCGGCATCGTGAAGTAGGCGGGCGTCTGGCACTGGCCGCGGTAGTAGTCGGCGATCGCCCGGCCGGTGGGGTTGAGCTTGGCGTCGATCTTCATCTCCGGGTAATGCGGTTCCAGGCCGAGCAGGGTGGCCATCGCGAATCCGGAGCCGACCGAGCCGTCGGCGGTGCGGATGAAGTTGCGGTAGTTCACCACCATGCCCTCCAAGACGGTGGCGCGGATGTTCAGCTCCGGCGCGTACGACGGTGCCAGCTCGCTCGCGAAACCGGCGCCCACGCCGCCGCCGGCGATCCCGAACAGTCCGATCGGGGCCTTCGCGGAGAGCCCGGCGTCGTGCAGGCTCAGCGCGGCGCGCAGGCCGTCGAGCGTGGTCATCGCGCTGTACCGGCCGGCGAAGACACCGTGCGGGCTCAGGTCGCCGTTGTTACCGACGTCCGAGATCACGACGGCGTAGCCCTTGCCGAGGAGCTGGGCCAGCGGCCCGAGCGCCGACCACGACGCACCGTCCATCGGATCGGCGCCGGTCCACATCGCCGAGGGGTGGCAGTTGCCGCCGACGCTGTCGTTGGCCATCTGGTAGCCGACGACCTTGCGTTCGGAGTTCTTCCGGCCGTCGCGCGGGATCATCACGATGCCGGTGCTGATGTCGCGGCGGCCCTGCAGATCGGTGGTGACGTACATCGTCTTCCACGCGTCGAGCTTGCCCGGCTTCACGCCGAGGAACTGGACGTCGACCTTCTTCGCCTTGAGCACGGTGCCCGGGGTGTCCGACGGCTTCAGCGCGGGCTCGGTATAGAACGGGTCGCCCGGTGAGAGCGGCCGCAGGATCTCTTCGGGGCTCGCGAGCTTCGCTCCGGTGAAGGTGCCGACGACGTAGCCGTTGAACACCTCGCCGAGGCCGGGCGTGCGGTTGGGGGTGGCGGCGGCCGGTGCGGCGACGGCGCCGACGAGGACGGCGGCGGTGCCGACCGTCGCGAGAGCGGTGGTGAGAGCGCGTTTCACTGGTAGGTCACCTTCATCGTGTCGAGGGCGGACTGCAGCGTCGGACCGATGTTCCAGATCGGCCGGTGCGACTCGAACTGCTGCTCGTAGGGCACCTGCAGCTGGGCGCGGAGGGTGGCCCAGTGGTTGTCGACCAGGTTCTTGTACTTGGGCAGCAGCTGCTCGGTGATGTACTCCCAGCGCTCGGGGTACACCGACCAGTTCCAGGTCGCCAGCGGCAGGGTGAGCGTGGCGGTCCGGCCGTCGGGGCCGGTACCGGTCACCTGCATCGGGTGGAACGAGCGGGGCGGCACCACGCCGGCCACCGACGGCGATCCGGCGATGGTGGTGGCGTAGGTGAGGGCCTCGCCGATGTCGCCCTTGTAGGCGCGCACGGCGTCCCACTGGTCCTTGATCACCTCGCCCTGCTCACGACGCAGCAGGCGGGCGTTGCCCGCGGCCACGGCGTCGGGCTGCTTGGAGGCGATCTGCTCCCAGGCATGCAGGATGTCGTCGCTCATCAGCCCGGCCGCGTGCATCTCGCGGAGCGCAGGCAGGCCTCCGGTGACGTACGCCCGGTGCTGCGGCATCAGGTCGGTGAAGATGTTCTTCTGCATCACCAGGATGTCGCCCTGGACCTTGTACAGGTCGGCGGCGGAGATGACGGCGCCGACGCGGGCCAGGGCGCGCAGGCCGGCCGGGAGCTTGTCGACGAAGACCGGACCCAGGGTGCGGTTGGTCTCGGAGACGATCGCGTTGGCGATCGGCTGCAGCTGCCCGATCCGGTAGACGTTGGTGGCGAGCTCGAAGTCGGCCAGGCCGCCGCCGAAGTCGGCGCCGACCATGCCCGCCATGCCCGCCCACTGCAGTTCGCGGTGCGCCAGCTGCAGGTTCTCGTAGTAGCGGTACGACTTGATCAGATTGCCGCGGTTGGCCGTCACGCCGGCGCGCGGATCCCACGACTTCAGGTCGATCCCGGCCGCGTGGGTCGCCTCGGCCAGCCAGTACTGGAGGAGCAGCGCCCGGTACGACGACGGGGCGTCGCCGTCGGCGCGGGCCGCCTCGACCAGCTTCTTCAGCGTCGGGACGTCGGTGGGCAGTATCGGGTTGATGCCACCCGGGCCGTGCGCGGCGTCGCGGTTGACCGTCGGCAGGTTCAGGTAGCGGTCGAGCGGGGCGGCCGTCGCGGGTGCGGCGGTGAGCGCGGAGCCGACGACGGTGACGGCGGTGGCCAGCGCCAGGGCTGCGGCGCCCAGGCGGGTGTGGCGGCGGGTGGCCGTGCGAGACATGACGGGGTCCTTCGGTGTCGTGCCGATTGCGCACCGGCCCGGAACGAACGGTGCGATCAGGACAATGAGACAGATTTCGGTAACTGTCTTATTGTCGCGGTGGTCAGTGGACCACACGGTCGTTGCGGAGTCACGTCCGTGTTACCTGCCGGTAAGGTGCCGGTACCGCGTCGCCCGACGGCGAATGCCCAGCGTGTCGCGGGTTTCGGGCGGGCGCCCGGCGCGGTGATCGGCGGCGCGCGAGTGGGGCGTATCTCGAATCGGGAAACAAAGTGATCCACATCTCTCCCGGGCCGGTCGACTCCCGGTGCGGCACACTGGAGACCGTGAGTGCAGACGCAGTGACCGTCGAGACCACCTTCGGCCCGGTGCGCGGATCCCGCGACGCCGACGTGGACGTCTGGCGCGGTATTCCGTTCGCGGCACCGCCGGTCGGCCCGCTGCGCTGGCGCCGCGCTCGCGACCCGCAGCCGTGGACTGAGCCGCGCGATGCCACCGGCTTCGGGCCGGTCTGTCCGCAGCCGACCATGCCGGTGATCGATCTCGGGCCGGGCACTACGAGCGACGAGGACTGCCTCTACCTGAACATCTGGTCGCCCGCGGGCGCCGCCGCCGAGGGCGAGCGCCGCCCGGTGCTCGTGTGGCTGCACGGCGGGGCGTACATCTGCGGCTCCGGGAGTCAGCCCCTGTACGACGGCACCGCGCTGGTCCGGGCCTCGCTCGACGAGGAACTGCCCGCCGTCGTCGTCACCCTCAACTACCGGATGGGCGCGCTCGGCTTCGCGCACTTCGGCGATCTCACCGGGGACGAGGCCGCATTCGACGCCAACTGTGGCCTGTCGGACGTGGTGCAGGCCCTGCGCTGGGTGCGGGCGAACATCGAGCGCTTCGGCGGCGACCCGGACCGCGTCACGGTCTTCGGCGAGTCGGCCGGCGGCGGCCTGGTCACCACGCTGCTCGCCGTCCCTGCCGCGGAGGGCCTGTTCGCCCGCGCGATCGCCCAGAGCTCCCCGGCGACCAGCATCTACGACCACGAGCGCGGGGTCCGCCACACCGAACTCCTGCTCTCCGAATTGCACGCGCCGGAAGGCGCCACCGCGGAGCAACTGCGGGGCCTGCCGGTGGCCGCGCTGGTCACGGCCAGCACCCGCGTCTTCAACGACGTCCCGATCCGCTACCCGGGCACCATCGCCTACGCGCCGGTGGTCGACGGCGATCTGGTGCCGCGCGATCCGGTGGAGGCGATCCAGGCGGGCGACGCGCACGACGTGCCGCTGATGATCGGCACCAACCGCGACGAGACGTCGCTCTTCAAATGGATGAAGGCGCCGCTGATGCCGGTCACGCAGGAGCAGGTCGGCGCCATGTTCGACCTGATCGCGCAGGAGCAGCCCGAGCTCGCCATCCCGCCCGAGGACCAGGTCTCCGGTGCGTACCGCGGCCGCAGTTCGGCCAAGTCCATGGGCATCTCCCGCGACCTCGCGTTCCGGATGCCCGCGCTCTGGATCGCCGAAGCGCACAGCCGCCGCGCCCCGGTCCACCTCTACCGGTACGACTGGGCTACGCCGCTGTTCCGGGTCCTCGGGATCGGCGCCACCCACGCCACCGAGCTGCCGTACGTGTGGGGCAACCCGGCGTCGACCAAGCTCGACATCAGCTACCGGCTCGGCGGCCGCAAGACCGGCGCCAAAGTGCGCCGGCGGATGCAGCAGCGCTGGCTCGGCTTCGCCGCCGGCGGTGATCCCGTCGCCGACTCCCCGGCGCTCTGGCAGCCGTACACCACCGACGGTCAGCATTCCCTCCTGATCGGCGCCGAGGACACCGCGGTGACCGAACTGGACCGGAACCTGTTGCGCGCCTGGGGTTCCGACGTGCTGAGCTTCCGGTGAGCGGGCCCGGCGTCCGGCGGATCCACGCCGCGGGACTGCACGACGGCGGGTTCTCGCACGCCGCGGTGGCGCCGGCGGGGGACACGCTGTTCACCGCGGGCATCTCGCCGCTCGACTCGTCTGGGGCCCTCGACTCGCCCGGCGATCCGGTGGCCCAGACGCGCCGCTGCCTGGCCGATCTGGCCACCGTCCTCGCCGCCGCGGGTGCGAGCCCGGACGGCCTGGTCAAGCTGACCGTCTACGTCGTCACCGACGACCACGACGTGCTCGGCCAGGTCTGGCGGATCGTCGACGAGTGGTTCGCGGTGACCCCGCCGGCGATCGTGCTCGGTGTCGCGGCGCTCCCGTACCGGGGTCAGCGGGTGGAGGTGGAGGCGATTGCGTCCGTCCATCGGTGACGATCAGCGACGCGCCCGGCTGCAACTCCGGCAGTTCCCCGCGCCCGGACCGCGGCCCGCGGACTCGCCCGTCGCACTGGCCGGCACGCTCGCGGGGCTTCACGCGACGACGTCGTCGACCGTGCACCTGTCGGCCTGGGCCCGCGACCCGCGCGTGCGCCCCGGCGACCTGGAGTCCGCCCTCTACGCCGACCGGGCGCTGGTCAAACAGCTCGCGATGCGGCGCACCCTGTTCGTGCTGACCCGGCCGCTGCTGGCCGCCGCGGTCGGGGCGATCGGCGCTCGGGTGGCGGCGTCGGAGCGGACCAACATGCTGCGCGAACTGCGGCGGAGCCCGGTCAGCGGCACCGAGGCCGCGGTACCCGACCCCGAGGGCTGGATCGCCGCGGCGAGCGAGGCGGTGCTCGCGACGCTCGCCGCCGAGTCGCTCACGACTGCGCAGCTGCGGGCCGCGCTGCCCGAGTACGACCTGTCCGTCGACGTGCACCCGGGCAAGACCTACGGCGGGGCGGCGCCGATGCTGCCGCGCCTGCTGAATCACCTCTCGGCCCGCGGCGACATCGTCCGCGGCGACGGCGCCGGGTCGTGGAACACCGCCCGCAACACGTGGACCACTATGACCTCGTGGCTGGGCGCGGAACTGCCGCACGCCACGCCCGACGACGGCCATGCCGAGCTGGTGCGCTGCTGGCTGCGCACCTACGGCCCGGGTACCGAAGAAGACCTCGTCTGGTGGCTCGGCTCCACCAAGACCGCGGTGCGCAAGACCCTGTCGGCAGTCGACGCGGTCGAGGTGGCCCTGGACTCCGGCGACGTCGGCTACCTGCTGCCCGACGACCTCGACGACGTCGAGCCCGGGCCACCGCGCGCCCTGCTCCTGCCGGAGCTGGATCCCACCACGATGGGCTACAAGAAGCGCGACTTCTACTTGGGGCCGCACGCCGCCGAGATCTTCGACGCCACCGGCAACGGTGGGCAGACGGCGTGGTGGGACGGCCGGATCGTCGGCGGCTGGATCCGGCGCCCGGAGTCGTCGTCCGTCGAGGTGCTGCTGCTGGAGGACGTGCCCGCACCGGCGCGTCGCGCGCTCGATCTGCGCGCCGAAGAACTGGCCGCGTGGCTCGGCGAGGAGAAGCTGGTCACCGGCTATCCGTCGCCGCAGACGCGCAGGCATCGCTGACAGCGACCTCACAGGAATCATCCAGGCGGGATGCAGCGGCTCGGTAGATTGTGGTGACCATGAGTTCATCGAGCCTTGCCCGGCCCGCGAAGGTCCTCGTCGTCGACGACGAGGAGAACATCCGCGAGCTGCTGTCCGTCTCGCTGAAGTTCCAGGGCTACGACGTCACCACCGCCACCGACGGGCCGAATGCCGTCGACCTGGCCAGATCGGTGCGGCCGGACGTCGTCGTGCTCGACGTGATGATGCCGGGCATGGACGGCTTCGGGGTGCTGCGGCGACTGCGGGCGGACGGCATCTCGGCGCCCGCGCTGTTCCTCTCGGCCCGGGATTCGGTGGCCGACAAGGTCAATGGCCTGACCATCGGCGGCGATGACTACGTCACCAAACCGTTCAGCTTGGAAGAGGTGATCGCCCGGCTGGAGGTGCTGCTGCGGCGCAGCGGTTTCGGCGACGAGGCCGCCGAGCCCACCCGGATCCGGTTCGCCGATCTGGAACTGGACGACGAGACGCACGAGGTGTTCAAGAACGGCGAACTGGTCGCGCTCTCGCCGACCGAGTTCACCCTGCTGCGCTACTTCATGGTCAACGCCGGGACCGTGCTGTCCAAGCCGCGGATCCTGGACCACGTCTGGAACTACGACTTCGGCGGCGAGGTGAACGTCGTCGAGTCGTACGTGTCGTACCTGCGGCGCAAGATCGACACCGGGCCCAAGCGGCTGATCCACACGCTGCGCGGGGTCGGCTACGTGATGCGCGAGCCGCGGGAATGACCGGGCCGTGACCGCCGCTCCGCCGCCGGCCGCTCCGGCGCCCCCGTCGGTCGTCCCGCCACCCCCGGCCCGTGCCCGGCGACGCGGGATCCCGCTGCGGATCTCGCTCGTCGCGCTGACCCTCGCGCTGGTCGTGGTCGGGCTGGTGGCCTCCGGTGTCGCGGTCACCTCCGCGATGCGCAGTGACCTGATGAACCGTGTCGACGGCAGCCTCATCGAGGCGACCAACACCTGGGCCCGGCCCCTCCCGCAACCGGGGGACGGCACCCCGGATCACCGTCCCGGACCGCGCCGCCCGCCGTCGAACTTCTTCGTCCAGCTCAGCGCCGGGAACGAGCAGTTCACCGTCAGCGACTACGACTGGCTGCCGGACCTGTCCAGCCTCCCGAACGGCGACATCGGTCCCCGGACCGTGCCGTCGGCCAGCGGTGGCCCGGACTGGCGGGTGATCCAGCGGACCAACGGCACCAGCAGCGTGGTGGTCGCCACCCCGCTCAAGGACCTCGACGACACCCTCAGCCGATTGATCTGGCTGCAGGCCGGGATCGGCCTGCTGGTGGTCGCCGCGCTCGGCCTGCTCAGCTATCTGCTGGTCAACTCGTCGCTGCGGCCGCTGCGGCGGGTCGAGGAGACCGCGCACGCGATCGCCGGTGGCGAGTCCAACCAGCGCGTCCCCGAGTTCCGGCAGGGGACCGAGGTCGCGAGCCTGGCGTCGTCGCTCAACGCGATGCTCAGCCAGATCGATTCGGCCTTCGCCGCGACGCGCGCGTCCGAGCAGCAGGCCCGGGCGTCCGCCGAGCGGGCCCGGGGCTCGGAGGACAGGATGCGGCGCTTCGTCGCCGACGCCTCGCACGAGCTGCGGACCCCGCTGACCTCGATCAAGGGCTTCTCCGACCTGATCCGGGCCGGCATGATGCCCGATCCGGCGGACGGCGTCGCCCGGATCTCCGCGGAGGCCGACCGGATGAGCCTGCTGGTGGAGGACCTGCTGATGCTCGCGCGGCTCGACGCGCAGCGGCCGCTGGCCAAGTCGCCGGTGGACATTCCGGGTCTGGTCGACGACGCGGTGGCCGCGGCCCGCGCGGCGGCGACCGACCGGGAGATCATCGTCGTCGACCGCACCGATCGTGACCGGCCGCCGTACGTGGAGGGCGATCCCGCCCGGCTCACCCAGGTGCTGCGGAACCTGATCGGCAATGCGATCACCCACGCGCCCGAGCCCGCGCCGATCATCGTCGAGCTGTCCGCCGACGACCATCGGGTGCGCGTCGAAGTGATCGACCAGGGGCCGGGCCTGTCGGAGGACGACGCCGACCGCGTCTTCGAGCGCTTCTACCGGGGCGACGACTCCCGGCACCGTGACTCGTCGTCCGGCGGCAGCGGCCTCGGCCTGTCCATCGTGGCCGCGCTGATCGCCGCGCACGACGGCACCGTCGGCGTGGCGTCCCGGCAGGGGGAGGGCGCGCGGTTCTGGTTCGTCCTGCCACGGCTCGATCTGCCGGAGTGACCTTCGGCCCGGGCCGGGCGCGTGAGATGAACCACAGTGGGATGCGTGCCCTACTCTTCCTCTGACGACTGAGAAGGCGGTGACTCGTATGGGATGGGGCGGTGTCCGATACCGGCACGACGAGTACATCGCGATCGACGCGCCCGATCCGTATCGCGAAATCGTCGTCCGGCTCCACCGGGTCGCCACGCACGTCATCGAGTCGGGGTCCGGGGAAGTGTCGGGCTGGGTCGGTTCGGCGTTCTTGTACCGGCTGTTCGGCGTGTGCAATCGGTTCGGCCGCGAGAACCTTCCGCTGACGATCCGGGCGCGCGTGGAGGGGCAGGGCGCGCACGTGTCGATCAGCGACCGCTCCGGTCCCTGGATCTACGGTTCGGACACGCTGCTGACGCCGGTGTACGAGGTCCACGCCGACATGATCCTGTCGATACTGCGCGCGGTCTGAGTCGCCCGGCCGCCCCTTGTCTGGTCCGGGTGCCGACACCGCCCGCGCCATCTAGGCTGAGGTCATGGCTTCGATTTTCAGCAAGATCATCAACGGAGAACTGCCCGGGCGCTTCGTCTGGAAGGACGGCCAGTGCGTCGCGTTCCTGACCATCAACCCCGTCACGCCGGGGCACGTGCTGGTGGTGCCGCGCAAGGAGATCGACCACTGGGAGCAGATCGACACCCCCACGTTCACGCATCTCTCGGATGTCTCGCAGAAGCTGGGACGGGCCATCAAGGAGGCCTACGACGCCCCGCGCATGGGTCTGCTGATCGCCGGCCTCGAGGTGCCGCACCTGCATATCCACGTGTTCCCCGCGTGGAGCGAGGACCTGTTCGACCTGCGGGCCGCGGAGAAGAACCCGGATCCGGACGTGCTGGACGAGTCCGCCCGCCGGATCCGCGCCTCGCTGCGGGCGATGGGCTACCAGGAGAACGTGCCGGACGAGCCCGCTTCCTGACGACGACGGCCGCGGTGGCCGCGCCCCGGCGCGGTCACCACTGCTGTTGCAGGTCGCTGTTGCGGCCGATCACCTTGGCCTGCGCGATGATCCCGGTGATCACGAACACGAAGTACAGCAGGTACCACCACCAGCCGTGCGAGACGCGCGCGGTCACGTCGCCGTCGCTGAACTCCGAGGTGCGGATGGTGTCGGACAGCAGCATCAGGCCGCCGACGATGGCCGTGGAGCCGCCGAGCGCGCTCAGCACCACGAGCAGGATGGCGGGCAGGTTCATCGCGAGCGCGGCCCAGGCCAGCAGGACGCCGACCACGACGCCGACCACGATCACCAGCCAGTTCCAGTCGACGCCGACGGCGGCCATCACCGCGGTGCCCAGCGCGAAGCCGATCGACGCCATCGCCAGCAGGACCGCCACCGCGTAGTAGAGGTAGGCCAGCAGCGCGAAGACGACCGCGAGCAGGATACCGACGACCCACCCCAGCGCCGAGGTGAGAAATCCCTGGTCGCCGATCGCAGAGACCAGACCCGCGCCGAAGTTGAAGCCGACGAAGGCGCCCCAGACGGTGATGACGATGCGCATCGCCACCACGCCGCGCAGACAGAAGACGGCACCCACGAGGATGGCGACGATCCCGATCACGATGTTCGACGTCATGCGCAGATCGTAGCCTTCCGCGGGCCGGCTCGTCGGCCGCTGGCTGAGGTGTGAACCCACCTCCGAGCCGCACCGCGCCGGTGATCCGTCGCGGATCCTGTCGCCGGGCGGCAGACGTCGCGGATCCTGTCGGATCCGTCGGCGAATCCGCGACAGATTTCGGCCCCGGCAGGATCCGCGACAGATCGCCCCGGGCGTCGTCGACGACGCGACCTCGTCCGGGTGGCGGTGCTGGCGTTTCGCCATCCTGCGGGCGATTCCGGACGCCGCTGGTCAGGTAGCGCCCGCACAATCCAAGTTCGCTCGCACCGTCCAAGTTCGCCCGCACCGTCCAGATCCGCACGATCGCGCGGCCGGGCCGTCAGACCGACTGGTGGATCAGCAGCGGCAGTACCGGTCCCGCGCCGGCCTCGCGGAGCGCCGCCGCGGCGAGAGCGATCGGCCAGGTCGAGGAGGTCTCGTCCACGACCAGCAGCACGCTCTCGCCGGTCCCGGCGGGCGGCTCGCCGAGCCGGTCGCGCCAGTGCGCCGCCTCGGCGGCGCCGTTGGAGTCCCGGCCCGGCCCGGGGCCCGGCTGCACCGGATAGTCGTCGCCGCCACGCCGGCCGACCGCCCGCAACCTCGCGGCGAGTTCGGTCGCCATACCGGTGCCGAGGTCGAGCCCACAGATCAGCTCCGGCCGGATCCCGGCCCGGCCCCACTGGGCCAGCACCTCGACCGCGGCCCGGGTCAGCTCGTCCCACGCCTGCTCGCGTGCGGCGGCGTCGCCGGAGCCCCGGATCGCCCGCAGGGTGTCCTCCCACTGCGGTGCATCGGCGAAGGCGAGCACCCGCCCGGTCTCGGCGAGCTGTCCGGCCGGGATCCGGCCGCGGGTACCGAAGACGCCGCCCGGCCACATCTTGCGCGGCTCCAGGACCTGCGCCTGCCGTCGCAGCGCCGCGGAGACCGTACCCAATGCTTCACGTGGAACGGTCTCGGTCAGCGGCGGCGTCAGGGCGCGGCGGCACACGCTGCAGCGCCCGCAATCGGCGGCGCGCGGATCGTCAAGGGCCTGGGTGAGCAGCTTCATCAGGCAGTCGCGGCCGCCGATGTAGCGGCGCATGATGTCGGCCTCACGCCGCCGCACGGCCAGGACCCCGGCGTAGTGCTCGGCGTCATACGACCAGCCCTGCCCGGTGCGGACCCAGCCGTCGGCGGTCCGTTCCACTGCGCCGTCGACCGCGAGCTGCTTGCACATCAACTCCACCCGCGTGCGCCGCATGCCGGTGAGCGCCTCCAACTGCGGCACGCTGACGGGACGGTCCTCGGCGGCCATCGCGGACAGCAGCCGTTCCATCCGCTGCGGGTCGGGGATGGTGGCGGTCGCGAAGTACTCCCACACGGCCTCGTCCATCGCCGACGCCAGCAGCACCACGACGGCCTCGTCGAGCGCACGGCCGGCACGACCCACCTGCTGGTAGTACGACACCGGTGACGGCGGTGCGCCCACGTGCACCACGAAGCCGAGATCGGGTTTGTCGAAACCCATCCCCAGCGCGGAGGTGGCGACCAGGGCCTTGACCCGGTTGGCGAGCAGATCGTCCTCCAGCCGGTGACGCTCGTCCGGCGGCAGCTGGCCGGTGTACGCGGCGACCGGATAGTCGTCGCCGTGCACCGCCCGGATCGCCGTCACCAGCCGGTCGGCGTCGGCGACGGTCAGCACGTAGACGATCCCCGAACCCGGCAGCGACGGCAGCTGGTCGGCCACCCAGCCGTACCGCTCGATCGGCGAGAGACCATCGATCACGTTGAGGTGCAACGACTTCCGGGCCAGTGGCCCGCGGAGCACCAGCGTCTCGGTACCGCCGCCCGATTGCAGTTGCTGCGCGACGTCGTGGGTCACCCGCTCGTTGGCGGTGGCCGTCGTGGCCAGCACCGAGGTCTGCGGATTGAGTCGCTGAAGGACGTCGGCGACGCGCCGGTAGTCGGGCCGGAAGTCGTGGCCCCAGTCGGAGATCGCGTGCGCCTCGTCGATCACCACCAGCCCGAGCCGCCCGGCGAGGGTGTCGAGCACGCGGCGGCCGAAGCCGGGATTGGCGAGTCGTTCCGGGGAGACCAGGAGAACGTCGAGCTCCCCGGCGGTCAGGTCGTGCTCGATCGCCGCCCAGTCGTCGACGTTCGACGAATTCAGCGTCGCCGCCCGCAGACCGGCCCGCGTGGCCGCCGCGACCTGGTCGCGCATCAACGACAGCAACGGTGACACGATCAGCGTCGGGCCACCGCCGGTCGGATTCGGCCCGCTCGCCGCGTTCCCGGCGCCGGCCTGCCTGATCACCGCCGTCGCCGCCCAGTACACCGCTGACTTGCCCCAGCCGGTCGCCTGCACCACCAGCGCGCGGGCGCCGGGCGTCGCCAGCGCGGCGACCGCCGTCTCCTGGTCGGGCCGCAGCCGGGCGTCGGGCCCGGCCAGGGCGGCGATCACCCGGCCGGCCACCTCCTGCTGGGCCGGATTCAGCTGGATCGGCCCCGCCATGCTCGACTCCGTCATGCCCCGAATCTATCGGTCACCGCCGACAACCAGGCGGCGTCGTCCACAGGCCCGCACGAGTGATGCCCGGTTGTCCACAGGCAGCTGAGCGCACACAGGAAGCTCCCAGCAACAGTCCAGGCGGGCTCCAGCGGCGTCGAACAGGCTCTGCACCATGACAACCACCATCGATCCCGAGCCGGCGGAGACGGAGCCCAAGGCGCCACCGCCACCGGTGCTCGACGTCGTCGTTCCCGTCTACAACGAGGAGCGCGACCTCGAACGCACGGTCCTGCGGCTGCGCGAGCATCTGGCCGCGCAGGTGCCGTACACCGCGCGCATCACCGTCGCCGACAACGCCAGCACCGACGCCACGCTGGCGATCGCGCAGCGGCTCACCGAGCGTTTCGACGGGCGCGACGGTGCCGCCGTCCGGGTGGTGCACCTCGACGAGAAGGGGCGTGGCCGGGCGCTCACCCGGGTGTGGGGGAGCAGCGACGCGCAGATCGTCGCCTACTGCGACGTGGACCTGTCGACCGATCTGAACGCGCTCATGCCGCTGATCGCGCCACTGATCTCCGGCCACTCGGACGTCGCGATCGGTACCCGGCTGAGCCGGTCGTCGCACGTGGTCCGGGGCGCCAAGCGCGAGTTCATCTCCCGCAGCTACAACCTGATCCTGCGGCTCGGCATGCGCGCGCACTTCTCCGACGCGCAGTGCGGCTTCAAGGCGATGCGCACCGACGTCGCCCGCGAACTGCTCCCGTACGTGGCCGACACCGGCTGGTTCTGGGACACCGAGATGCTGGTGCTCGCCGAACGGATCGGTCTGCGGATCGCGGAGGTCCCGGTCGACTGGGTCGACGACCCGGACAGCTCCGTCGACATCGTCGCCACCGCCGTCGCCGACCTCAAGGGCTGCGCCCGCGTCGGCTGGGCGCTGGCCGCCGGACGACTGCCGATCGATCAGCTGCGCCGCAATCTCGGCCGCGAACGCGACGACGGCCCCGACCTGCGCGGGGTGCCGACCGGCATGACCGGCCAGGTGATCCGCTTCGTCACCGTCGGCGTCGTCTCCACCGCCGCCTACGCGCTGCTGTATCTGCTGCTGCACGGCTACGTCGGCGCGCAGATCGCCAACTTCCTGGCGCTGGCGATCACCGCCGTGCTGAACACCGCGGCCAACCGGCGCTTCACCTTCGGCATCCGCGGCCGGTCCGGCATGGTCCGGCACCACGTGTTCGGCTGGGCGGTCTTCCTCTTCGGCTGGGCGGTGACCGCGGGGGCGCTCGCCGGACTGCACGCCGGGATCCCGCACGCGAGCCGTGGCCTCGAACTGACCGTTCTCATCGTCGCCAACCTGGTGGCGACCGTTACCCGCTTCGTCGGACTCCGCTGGGTCTTCGTACGACGCAACCCGAACCTGGAGGTTCTTTCATGAGTACGACGATCGCTCCGCCGGCCCCGCCCGCCGAGCCGCCCGCCGCGGCGGAACCGGCGGGCAGCGCCGCGCCGCAGTCGAGTCCGCGGACCCTGCTGGTCGAGCGGCTGAGTCTCGGCGCGCTCCTGGTCGGTACCCTGATCGCCTACCTGTGGAACCTGTCCGCCAACGGCTGGGCCAACTCGTTCTACACCGCCGCCATCCAGGCCGGCTCCAAGTCGTGGAAGGCGT
Organism: Gordonia marina; assembly: GCF_052036135.1. NCBI lineage: Bacteria > Bacillati > Actinomycetota > Actinomycetes > Mycobacteriales > Gordoniaceae > Gordonia > Gordonia marina. The sequence goes on along the minus strand of NZ_JBPSDN010000013.1, from coordinate 92,015 downwards.
GGTTCTTCGGGTCGTCGGACATGGCGAACTCGATCACCGTCGACAAGCCGCCCGCCTCGCTGTGGATTCCGGGGCTGTCGGTGCGGGTGTTCGGCCTCAACTCGTGGTCGGTGCTGGTGCCGCAGGTGCTGATGGGCGTGGCCACCGTCTGGCTGCTGTATGTGATCGTGAAGCGGTACTTCGGCCACTGGGCCGGGATCGGCGCGGGCCTGGTGCTCGCGCTGACGCCGGTCGCGGCCCTGATGTTCCGGTTCAACAACCCCGAGGCGCTGCTGCTGCTTCTGCTGACGGCCTCGGTGTGGGCGATCATGCGGGCGATCGACACCGGCAGATGGAAGTGGCTGATCTGGAGCGGCGTGGCCGTCGGCTTCGCCTTCCTCACCAAGCAGTTCGCCGCGTTCCTGGTGCTGCCCGCGCTGGTGATCGCGTTCTTCGCCTTCGCTCCGGGCACCTGGCTGCGCCGGGTGGGGCAGTTGTTCGCGGCGCTCGGCGCGCTGATCGTCAGCGCTGGCTGGTGGATTCTCACCGTCGAACTGTGGCCGGCCGGCTCGCGGCCGTGGATCGGCGGCTCGCAGCACAACTCGATCCTGGAACTGACCTTCGGGTACAACGGCTTCGGCCGGCTCGACGGCAACGAGCGCGGACCGGTGGTGCTCGGTGGGCACGGCGGGTCGTACGGGGCCGGCGGCATGTTCGGCGGCACCGGCGCCGAGGGCTTCCCCGGTGGCGGCTTCCCCGGCGGACGCCGCGGCGGCATGTGGGGGCAGGCCGGCTTCTGGCGGATGTTCCAGCCCGAGCAGGGCGGCCAGATCGCCTGGCTGATCCCGACCGCGCTGATCTTCGCGGTGGCCGCGCTGGTCCTGATCGGGCGTGCGCCGCGCACGGATCGCCGTCGTGCGTTCATCGTGCTCTCGGCGATCTGGATGCTCACCACGATGGTCGTGTTCAGCTACATGCAGGGCATCTTCCACAGCTACTACACCGCGGCGATCGCCCCCGCGCTCGCCGGCCTGGTGGCCGCGTCGGCCGCCGTCTGCTGGGGACAGCGAGACAAGCTGTGGGTGCGGCTGGTGCTGGCCGCCGGTGCGGCCACGGCCGCGATCTGGGGCTATGTGCTCCTGAACCGTGCGCCGGACTTCGTGCCGTGGCTGCGCTGGGTGGTGCTGATGGTCGGCGTGCTCGCCGCCGTGGCGCTGATCGTCGTGCGCAAGGGTGTCGCCGGATACGCCGTCGCGGCGGCGGCGATCGTCGCCGCGCTGGCCGGCCCGGCCGCCTACACGTTCGACACGATCGGCACGCCCGCCGAGGGCTCGATCATCAGCGCGGGTCCGCGAGTGGCCGGCGGGTTCGGCCCCGGCGGCGGTCACATGCCCGGAATGCGCGGCGGCATGCCCGGTGGACGCGGCGGCTTCGGCGGCGGAAACGGTATGCCGAACGGCTTCCCGGGCGGCGCGGGGATGCCCGGCATGCCCGGCGGTACCGGGCAGCACGGCATGACGATGCCCGGCTTCGGCACGGGCCACCAGAGCGGCAGTCGCCGCGGCGGTGGCGGCGGTGGCCTGCTGATGGGCTCCAAGCCGAGCGAACAGGTGATCGCGACGCTGCGCACCGACGCCGACCGGTTCACCTGGGTGGCTGCGGCGGTCGGGTCCAACGAGGCCTCCGGGTACCAGATCGAATCCGGCTACTCGGTGATGCCGATCGGCGGATTCAACGGCACCGACCCGTCGCCGACGCTGGCGCAGTTCCAGAAGTACGTCGAGCAGCACAAGATCCACTACTTCATCGGCGGGAACAGCGAGTTCGGTGAGGGCTTCGGCGGCGGCTTCGGCGGCGGTGGCCGCTCCGGGACGTCGTCGGAGATCCGCGAGTGGGTCGAGGCGAACTTCACGCCGACCACGGTCGACGGGGTCACCCTGTACGACCTGACCGCTCCGAAGAAGTAACCGCCCGGTCGCGAACTCGCGGCTCTTGCGCTGGCACGCGCCTACGGCACCGATTACCGTAGGCGCGTGCCAGTGCGTTCACAGCTGATGAAGATGACCGGCCGCGACCCTCATGAAGAGGGGCGCGCCGGCAGCAGCCTGGAGATCCTGTACGACCTGGTATTCGTGGTCGCCTTCTCGGTGGCCGGGGTGCAGCTGGCCGAGTACGCCGCTGAGGGACATTGGCTGCCCGCGATCGCCGGCTATCTGCTGACCACCTTCGCCACCATCTGGGCGTGGATCAACTTCGCCTGGTTCTCGTCGGCCTTCGACACCGACGACTGGTTCTACCGGCTGCTCACCCTGCTGCAGATGATCGGCGTCAGCATCATCGCGATCGGCATCCCGCCCGTCTTCTCGTCGATCCACGAGGGCGGCCATGTGGACGTGACCGTGCTGGTCATCGGCTACATCGTGATGCGGCTCGGGATGATCACCCAATGGCTGCGGGCGGCGCTGCAGGCCCCGGACTACCGGCGGACCGCACTCGCCTACGCCCTGTTCACCGCGATCGCGCAGGTCGGTTGGGTGATCCTGATATTCCTGCCGACCGGGCTCTGGGCCACCCTGGCGATCGGGCTGGTGCTGGTCGGAGTGGAGATGGCCGGCCCGTTCGTCGCCGAGACGCGCATCCGGGCCACGCCGTGGAATCCCGAGCACATCGCCGAGCGCTACGCCACGCTGATGGTGATCACCCTCGGCGAAGGAGTGGTGGGCACCGTCGCGGTGCTGCAGGCGGTCGTCGGCCGGGAGGGCTGGAGTCACGAGACGGCGGTTCTCGGACTGGCCGCGATGGGCGTGACGTTCATGATGTGGTGGCTGTTCTTCCTGATGCCCAACGGTGCGATTCTGGCGCGGCGCCCGGAGAAGTGCTTCGGATTCGGCTACGGCTATCTGCCGCTGTTCATGGCGTGCGCGGCCGTCGGCGGCGGCCTGCACGTGGTGGCGTTGTGGATCGAGCGGCACGCGACCATCGGCCCGGTCGCGGTCGTGGCGACCACGGCGGTTCCGCTGGCGGTGTTCTGCCTGGGGCTGATCGGGATCCACGGATGGCTGGTCGGCGGACATCGGGTGCTGTGGCCGATGGGTATCGGTGCGACGGCGCCGATCGTGCTGGGTCTGGTGCTCGCGGCGGTGGGAGCACCGGTGTTGGTGGGCACGGTGGTGGTGTGCCTGGCGCCACTGATACCGGTGGTGATCGCCGAGGTCGCGACCGACGAGAGCGATGCCCTAGGCTGACCTGCGTGCGAGTACTCGTGATCGGCTCGGGCGGCCGCGAACACGCCCTCCTCCTCGGTCTGGACCGCGACCCTTCGGTGACGCAGCTGCACGCGGCACCGGGTAACGCCGGCACCGCCGCGGTGGCCGTCAACCACCCGGTCGACGTCGCGTCACCGGAGGAGGTCGTCGGGCTGGCCCGTTCCGTCGAGGCGGATCTGGTGGTGATCGGACCCGAGGTGCCGCTGGTCCACGGCGTCGCCGATGCGCTGCGTGACGCCGGTTTCGCGACCTTCGGTCCGGGTGCCGCCGCCGCCCAGATCGAGGGCTCCAAGGCCTTCGCCAAGGACGTCATGGCCGCCGCCGGGGTGCGCACCGCACGCGCCGAGGTGGTCGACGAGCTGGCCGGGCTTGACGCCGCGCTCGACCGTTTCGGCCCCACCTGGGTGGTCAAGGACGACGGTCTCGCCGCCGGTAAGGGCGTCGTGGTGACGCCGGATCGCGCCGCCGCCCGCGCTCACGCCGCGGACTGCCTGGAGCACGGTCATCCGGTGCTGCTGGAGAGCTTCCTGTCCGGCCCGGAGGTCTCGCTGTTCTGCCTGGTCGACGGCGACACCGTGGTGCCGCTGCTGCCGGCCCAGGATCACAAGCGCGTCGGCGACGGCGATCAGGGCCCCAACACCGGCGGCATGGGCGCGTACACGCCGCTGCCGTGGCTGCCGCCCGAGATGGTCCAGCGGATCGTCGACGAGGTGGTGGCCCCGGTCGCCGCCGAACTCGTCCGGCGCGGGACCCCGTTCTCCGGTCTCCTCTACGCGGGTCTGGCGATCGACGACGAGGGGCCGGCCGTTGTCGAGTTCAACTGCCGCTTCGGTGACCCGGAGACCCAGGCCGTGCTCGACCTGCTCGAATCCCCCCTCGGCGAGGCCCTGAACGCCGTCGCCACCGGCACTCTCGCCGACCTGGCGCCGCTGCGCTGGTACGACGGCAGTGCGGTGGTGGTCGTACTGGCCGCCGAGAACTACCCGGGCACCCCGCGCACCGGCGACGCCATTACCGGCGCGGACGGCGAGGGGATCCTGCACGCGGGCACCAAGCTCGGCGCCGACGGCGAGGTGCTCTCGGCCGGCGGCCGCGTGCTGTCGGTGGTCGGCCGCGGCCCCGATCTGGCCGCCGCTCGCGCGCAGGCCTACCAGCGGCTCGCCGCCGTCACGCTCCCCGGTTCACACTTCCGCACCGACATCGGCCTCGCCGCCGAGGAGGGCCGGATCTCGCTGTAGGCGAGCGGTGCCGCGCGGACGAGCGCGGCCCCGTGCCCGGGGCGCCGTGCCAGGCTGTCCCGACCGTGGCGTAGACGAGGCGACTCGCGGCCGGATCCGGGATCTCCCCAGGTCATGCGCACGGCCGGAACATCTACGCCACAGTAGGGACAGCTGTCCGCCGAGATACGGTCAGAGGGCGTCGATCGCGGCCTGCAGCCGGGTCGTCACCTCGTCGGCGACCTCCGCCAGTGCCGGATTGTCGTCCACGACGGTCACCATGATCTGCGGGTTCATCGCCTCCACCAGCACGCGGCCGGCCTCGGCGGGATCCTGCCGGACCACCACGTTGCAGGGCAGCAGCAGCCCGATCTGCTTCTCCGCACTCACCGCGCGGTGCGCCATCGGGGGGTTGCAGGCGCCGAGGATGAGGTAGTCCTCCATATCGACGTCGATCTTGTTCTTCAGCGTGGCCGACATGTCAATCTCGGTGAGCACGCCGAAACCCTGTTCGGCGAGGGCGGCGCGGACGCGGCCGGCCACCTCGGGAACGGTGCCGGGGACGGCGGTGGAGAGGGCGATCTGCATGGGGTTCTCCTTACATTTCCGGAAGGTGGGGGTCGGCGCGCGTCAGGCCAGCGCCAGGAACAGCTTCTCCAGCTGGTCCACATTGAGGCTCTCGCCGGTCTTCTCGCCGTCGGGCCGCTCGTCCTCGGCGAGGCACTCGCGCAGGCCGGTGGCGACGATCTTGAATCCGGCGCGGTCGAGCGCCCGGGACACCGCGGCGAGCTGCGTCACCACGTCCTTGCAGTCCCGGCCGTCCTCGATCATGTTGATGACGCCGGCCAGTTGTCCGTGCGCCCGGCGCAGGCGGTTGATGATGGTGGCGGTGGCCTCGTCGTCGCCGATCATGGTGAGTCCTTTCGTTCGTCTCCCGCATTCTATGCCCGCCGGGGTATCGACGGTGGGAGCGTCGTTCGCCGACGGTCTCAATGCTTGAAGCTGATCTTCGGCAGCAGCCGATCCAGCCACCGCGGGCTCCACCAGGCGCCGTGCCCGGAGATCCGGAGAATGGCGGGCAGCAGGATCAGGCGGATCAGGAGCGCGTCGAGCAGCACCGCGACGCCGAGGATGATGCCCATCTCCTTCGGCGGCAGCGGATCGGCGAGGGCGAACGAGAAGAACACGGCCACCATCACCGCGGCGGCGGCGAAGATGATCCGGCCCGAGTAGGCCATCGCGTCGACCTGGGCCTGGTGCGGGTCGTCGTGGTGTTCGTAGTGCTCCTTGGCGGTGGCCAGCAGGAACACCGTGTAGTCCATCGCGATCGCGAAGATCATCGCGAAGAAGAACACCGGGCCCCAGCCGTTCAGGAAGCCCTGCGGCTGGAAGCCGAGCAGGCTGGCGCCGATACCGTCACCGAAGATCAGCTTGGCGACGCCGAACGCGGCCGCGGTCGACAGCAGGCTGACGACGGTGCCGAGGAGCGCGATCACCGGTGCGCGCAGGGCGACCAGCAGGAGCAGGAATCCCAGCGCCAGGATGGTTCCGGCCACCCGGGGGAACCAGGTGTTCAGTGCGTCCTGCAGGTCGAGGTTCTCCGCGGACGGGCCGCCGACGATCGCACCGTCCGGCATGGCCCGCCGCAGCGAGTGCAGCGTGCCGCGCATCGAGGGATCCGACGGATCGGCCTTCGGCACGGCCTGGATCATCACCAGGCCGGAGTCGTCGGCGGCGGGTGCGGCGGGCATCACCATGGCGATCCCGGGGTTCTTCGCCGCGACGGACGACGCCTGCGCCGCCTCGCCGGCCGGGGCGATGACGGTCAGCATGCCCGGCACGCCGGGGCCCATCTCCTGGGCGATGATCTCGTAGCCCTGGCGGACCGGGGCGTCCTGGGGGACCACCGCGATCGACGGCATGGCGACCTTGAGTCCGAAGACGGGCGCGGCGAGGGCGACCAGGATGCCGATGGCGATGACGGCCGGTCCCCACGGGTGGCGGTGCAGGAAGTGTCCCCACTTGGTGAACAGCGGCGACGCGCCGTGGTGGCCCTTGGACCAGGGGAGCGAGCCGGCGTTCACCTTGCCGCCGAGTGCGGCCAGGGTGGCGGGCAGCAGGGTGAGGCTCGCCGCGAGGACGAAGACCACGGCCAGCATGATGCCGACCGCCATGGTCCGGACCGACGGCGCGGGCACCATCAGCACCGCGGACAGACTGACCAGAACGGTGAGCCCGGACAGCAGGATCGCTTTACCCGCGGTGTCCATCGTCTCCGAGGTCGCACGGACCGCGGCACGTCTCTTGCCGGCGTCGTCGAGCCCGTCGGGTTCCTGCAGCGCGTAGGCCGCGCGGAACCGCGCGACCATGAAGAGCGCGTAGTCGATGCCCAGGGCCAGGGCGAACATCATGGCGAAGTTCATCGCCCACACCGAGATCGGCGTGATCATGTTGAGCAGCACCAGCGCACCCGCCGACGCGACCAGACCCGCCAGCGTCAGCAGCAGCGGAAGTCCGGCGGCGACGATGGAACCGAAGGCCACGATCATGATGGCCAGCGTCAGCGGCCACGAGAACATCTCGGCCTTCATCATCGCGTCGTGGTTGGCCTTGTTGAAGTCGCTCCACAGCGCCGACGAGCCCGTCGGATAGACGTCGATCCCGTCGCGGGAGAGCGCGGTGATCTCCTTCTTGTGGTCGTCGACGGCCTTCACCATCTCGTCGGTGTTCGCGTTCGCGCCGATGATCGCGATGGCGGTGCGCCCGTCCGGACTCACGGTCATGCCGGGCTGCGGCGGGATCACCGCCGCGAAGCGGTCGTCGGCGTGGGCGATCCGGTCGAGCCCGGCGAGGATCTGGGACTCTCCGGTCTGGTTCAGCGGCCCGGACTCGGAATGCAGGACGACTTGGATCGCCGCCGAGGAGTTGCCGCCGAAGTGTTCCTGGGCGAGTTCGCGGACGTGGACCGACTCGGAGCCGTTCGCCTGCCAGCCGGCTCCGGCGAGCGACGAGAACACCGACGGTGCCGCCGCGCCGAGGCCGATCACCAGGATCGCCCAGATGCCGAAGACCCACCGGCGATGGGTCGCCGCCCAGGTTCCGAGCCGGGCGAGGGGGCCGGGGCCGGTCGTGGTGGCTGTGGTGCCGGACTGTTCGTCGGGGGTGTCGCCGGCCGGGGCCGGCGGGACGTCGATGCTCATGCGATGACCTTTCGTAATACCCATGGGGGTATATGACTGACGGCCAATATACCCCTGAGGGTATAGGGGGACAAGGCTGCGATCTGGACGCGTGGCGGCCGTCGGGCCGTGACGCAGGTCCCGCGGCAGTTGCGCGATCTGTACAAGCGGCCGCGAGCACCGGCGATGAACACTGAGTCGGTGCTGACATCAACTACCCGGAGGAGCCGGAAACGGCTGGTCACGACCGCCGTGGTGCTGCTGCTCGCGGTTGCCGGAGTGCTGCTGTTGCCGTCGACGATCGCTCGGCTCGGCTCGGGCGGCATGACCGCCGACTCGGCCGAATCGGTGCGGGCCGAGCGGCTGCTGAAGGACCGGTTCCCGGCGGCCGACCCCGACGTGGTTCTGCTCCTGACCCCGGCCGGCGGCGACTCCGCCGCGGCTCGGCGCGTCCTCGACGCGGTGGCGAAGCGGCCGGAGGTGACGCAGGTGCACTCCTCCTTCACCGATCTTCCCGTCGACGAACTCCGTTCCGGCGACACCGGTCTCGCCTTCGTCACCGTGCGGCCCGGGACCTCGCCGGCCGATCTGCTGACGATCGTCGACGACGCTCGCGACACCGGGCATGCGCGGAACGTCACGGTCACCGCCAGCGGAAACGGAGTGATCGACGGCTCGATCGACGCGATCGCCGAGGCATCGCTGGTGCGGGCCGAGCTGATCGCGGCGCCACTGGTCGGGCTGATCCTCGTCGTCGTCTTCGGGTCGCTGTGGGCGGCGCTGATGCCGCTGGTGGCCGGAGGGGCGGCCGTCGCCATCGCCATGCTGGGGCTGAGCGTCCTCGCCCGGGTGACCGAGGTGTCGACCTTCGCCCTGAACCTCGCCACCGCGATCGGGTTCGGCCTGGCCGTCGACTATTCGCTCTTCATCATCGCCCGGTGGCGGGAGGGCCGGATGCTCGGCATGTCCGCCGAAGAGGCGCGGGCGCTGACCATCCGTACCTCGGGGCGCACCATCGTGTTCTCCGGCGTCACCGTGGTGATCGCGATGGCCGCCCTGCTCGTCTTTCCCGGCTACTTCCTGAAGTCCCTGGCCTACAGCGGAATCCTGACGGTGACCACCGTGATGGTCGTGACGGTGCTGATCGTCCCGTGGATGCTGGTCGCCCTCGACCAGCGGGCCGTCCGCCGCTACGCGTGGAGCCGGTGGGCCGCCGTCGAGCACGACCCGTCCGCGGTCGTCGTTCAGCGACCGCCGAGCCGGGCGCGCGTCTGGACGAGCGCGGTGCTGATCACCGGTGCGCTGCTGGCGGTCGCCGCACCCTTCCTGAGCGCCGACTTCGTCCTGCGCGACTATCGCGAGCTGCCCTCGGGCGACCTCGCTCGCGCCGGTACCGAGCAACTGGCGGACGAGTTCCCCGAGCTGAGCCGGAACGCGGTGAACATCGCCTTCCCGGACACGCCCGACCCGGCGACGCTGGGCGCGGTCGCCGATCGGCTCGCACGCGTGGACGACGTCCGCGCGGTGCGCTGGGCGGGTGGCACGACCACGACCGTCCCGGCGTCGCACGGCCCGGCGACGACGGCGACCGCGCCGCCCAGTCCGTTCGACGCGATGGTGTTCACGGCACCGGACGGTGCGAGCTGGATGCGAGTGGACCTGTCGGTGGATCCCGAATCGCCCGGGGCGGCGGCCGCGGTCCGCGCGATCCGCGAGGTGGTGAGTGAGCACGGCGGGCTGGCCGGTGGGCAGACCGCGGCCCTCGTCGACAGCACCGAGGGGATCAAGAAGAACCTGCCCTATGCCCTGGCGGCGATCGTCGTGGTCACGGCGGTGCTGCTGTTCCTGCTCACCGGCTCGGTGGTGCTTCCGCTGATCGGTGTCGCGCTGTCGGTGCTGTCGCTCGGCGCGACCTTCGGCTCACTGGTGTTCATCTTCTCCGAAGGGCACTTCGCCGGGCTGCTCGGCGGCTTCACCGCGTTCGGCGCGATCAACGTGACCGCCCCGATCCTGCTCTTCTGCATCGCCTACGGGCTGTCGATGGACTACCAGATGTTCATCCTGTCCCGGATCGCCGAGGAGCGATCCGCCGGACGCAGCAGCGAGGAGGCCATCCAGGTCGGCATCTCGGCGACCCGCCGGGTGATCGGCGCCGCGGCCGTCCTGATCGCCGTCGTGCTGGCCGCGATGGCCACCTCGGGCCTGACGTACCTGAAGATCCTGGGGTTCGGCCTGGCGGCGGCGGTGCTGGTCGACGCCTTCGTCGTCCGCCTGTATCTGCTGCCCGCCGCGATGCGCATCTTCGGCGACGCCGTCTGGTATCGGCCGTCCTGGCTCGACCCCGTCTACCAGCGCTTCCGGCTCTCCCACGGTGCGGGACCGGCCGCCGAGTGCGGACCGGAAGCCGGCGACGGCCGCAAGCCGATCGCCGCCGTGGCCGACTGATCCGCCCGGCGACATCGCACCGCAACGAGGTGCCGCGCGACCGGCGCGGCACCACCGACAGAAAGGCAACCCATGACCGAGCACGACCTGTCGCACCTGCACGTCGCCGTCACCGGCGGAGCGCAGGGCATCGGTGCGGCCACCGCCCGCCGGCTCGCCGCGCGGGGCGCCGCCGTGAGCATCGGCGACGTCGACGTGCCCGCGGCCGCCGCGCAGGCGGCCGCGATCGATGCCGCGCACGGCCGCGGCCGCTGCTTCGCCGCGGAGCTGGACGTGCGCGCGGAACCGGACTTCCGGCGGTTCCTGGCCGCGGCCGGGGACTTCCACGGCACGGCCATCGACGTCATGGTGAACAACGCCGGGATCATGCTCGTCGGACCCTTCCGCGAGGAGGCCGTCGCCCTCACGGACAAGCAGCTCGCCGTCAACGTCGGCGGCGTCGTGAACGGCACCCGGGTCGCGCTGGAGGTCTTCGAGGACAGGGGCTCCGGGCATGTCGTGAACATCGCCTCGGTGGCGGGCCGCAACGCCTTCGCGAACATCGCGACGTACACCGGCACCAAGCACTTCGTCTACGGCTTCACCGAGGCCCTGCGCAGCGAATACTCCGGCACCGGCATCGAGTTCACGACCGTGCTCCCGAACATCGCCAAGACCCGGCTGGGATCCGGCGTCTCCGGCGTGAAGATGGTGCGCAAGAGCGATCCCGAGGACATCGCCGAGGCGATCGTGGCCGCGATCGCGAGTCCGGCGCCGGCGACCTACATCCCGCGCACCCTGGCGCCGCTGTCCGGTCTGGCGCAAGCCGTCCCGTCGGCCGTCCGCGACCGGGTGTTCGGCCTCCTCGGTGCCGATCGGGCGCTCGTCGACACCGACGACGCCGAGCGGGCGGCCTACGACGAGGTGCTGGGTCGCTGAGCGCGGGGCGCCGGCGGTCGCGCCGTCGGCCCGCGGGGGACTACCGTCGGCGACCGGACGCCGGGGTGCCGGACGCGGCGAGTAGGGAGTTGTCGATGACGGTGGCCTGGCGCGGCGAGGTGGTCGACTACGGGACGAATGCGGCGATGTACGTCGGCGCCTTCTGCCCGACCGCGCAGCACCGGCACTACGCGATCCAGCTGATCGACTGCCCGGGCGGGCTGTCGCTGCGCGTCGGCGCGACGAGCCACACCGGCGCGACCGCCGCGCTCATCGGTTCCGGCGTGCCCCACCGGCTGACCTCCGGCGGCGAGGGCACCTTCGTGTACGTCGCGCCGCACTCGGCGCACGGCCGGGCGCTGCGGAATCGGCTGCGCACCGACGGCGATGGCGAGGCGCTGGTGTCCACCGCCGATCGGACGGCCGCCCGGAGCGGTGCGCACGCCTGGACGCTGCCCGACGACCACGCCGGCGCCGGAATCGCCGACGAGATCGTGCTCTGGATCGGCGATCGGGTACGCCGCGCGCCGCATTCGCCGCTGTACCTCGCCGACGTCGCCCGGCACTTCCACCGTTCCGGCGCCGCCGTGAGCAGGTCGTTGCGCGAGGAGCTGGCGGTGAACTTCGCGTGCGTGGTCCGCTGGGAGCGACTTCGACTGGCGATCGATCTGATCGCCGGCGGCGCGTCGTGCACGCGCGCCGCCCACGACGCCGGCTTCTACGACGGCTCCCATTTCACGCGGGTGTGCAGATCGATGTTCGGGATCCCGCCGAAGCTGCTGGAACTCGGGTGCCTGGCACCGGCGGACATCGACGACCTGCCGGCCGGACTCGGTCCGCGGGAGGTCTCCTGACCGCGCGCCGGGTGCGGTCGTCTGCCGCGCGGGATCGCGGATTCTCCCGAGCGTCCGTCGAGCCACTAGACTGGCTCGACGTGGGTAAACCTGCCATCAGCAATGTCCTGGCCAGCCGCTACGCCTCCGAAGGCCTCGCCGAGATCTGGTCGCCGCGGAACAAGATCATCCTCGAGCGCCGCCTCTGGATCGCGGTCCTGAAGGCCCAGCGCGACCTGGGCATCGACGTGCCGGACGGTGCCGTCGACGACTACGAGCGGGTCGTCGATCAGGTCGACCTGGAATCCATCGCCGACCGCGAGCGGATCACCCGGCACGACGTGAAGGCCCGCATCGAGGAGTTCAACGATCTCGCCGGGCACGAGCAGATCCACAAGGGCATGACCAGCCGCGATCTGACCGAGAACGTGGAGCAACTGCAGATCCTCAGCTCGCTGCGGTACGTGCGCGGACACGGTGTCGCCCTGCTCGCCCGGATCACCGAGCGCGCCGCGCAGTACTCGTCGACCGTGATGGCCGGTCGCAGCCACAACGTGGCCGCGCAGGCCACCACCCTCGGCAAGCGCTTCGCCTCGGCCGCCGACGAGCTGATGACCGCGCTCACCCGGCTCGACGAGTTGATCGCCCGCTACCCGCTGCGCGGCATCAAGGGGCCGATGGGCACCAGCCAGGACATGCTCGATCTGCTCGACGGCGATGCGGCCAAGCTGGACGCCCTCGAGGGCAAGGTGGCGCAGCATCTCGGTTTCGATCGGGCGCTGACCTCCGTCGGCCAGGTGTATCCGCGGTCGCTCGACTACGACGTGGTCTCGGCGCTGGTGCAGCTGGCCGCGGCGCCGTCGTCGCTCGCCACCACCATCCGGCTGATGGCCGGGCACGAGCTGGTCACCGAGGGCTTCCAGCCCGGCCAGGTCGGCAGCTCGGCGATGCCGCACAAGATGAACACGCGCAGCTGCGAGCGGGTGAACGGTCTCGCGGTGATCCTGCGCGGCTACGCCTCGATGACCGGCGAACTGGCCGGTGCGCAGTGGAACGAGGGCGACGTGTTCTGCTCGGTGGTGCGCCGCGTGGCGCTGCCCGACGCCTTCTTCGCCATCGACGGCCTGATGGAGACCTTCCTGACGGTGCTCGCCGAGTTCGGCGCCTACCCCGCGGTGATCGCGAACGAGCTCGACCGGTACCTGCCGTTCCTGGCGACCACCAAGGTGCTGATGGCCTCGGTGCGCGCGGGCGTCGGCCGCGAGACGGCCCACGAGGCGATCAAGGAGAACGCCGTCGCGGTCGCCCTCGCCATGCGTGAGGAGGGTCGCGAGCCCGACCTGCTCGACCGGCTCGCCGCCGACGAGCGGATCCCGCTCGACCGGGCCGCGCTCGACGCGCTGATCGCCGACAAGTCCGCCTTCGTCGGCGCCGCGGAGGCGCAGGTCGGGCAGGTGCTCGCCGCCGCGGCGGCGGTCATCGAGAGCGACCCGCAGGCCGCCGCCTACGCCCCGGCACCGATTCTGTAAGCCCTTCCCGCACCAGAGGATTGACCGCCATGCGTCCAGCACTGTCCGATTACCCCCACGTCGCCTCCGGCAAGGTCCGCGACATCTACGAGATCGACGACGAGACGCTGCTGCTGGTGACCTCGGACCGGATCTCCGCGTACGACTTCATCCTGGACACCCCGATCCCGGACAAGGGGGCGATCCTCACCGCGGCCAGCTTCTTCTGGTTCGACGAACTCGGTGTGCCGAACCATCTCGCCGGCGGGCCGGAGGACGAGCGGATCCCGGCCGGGCTGGTCGGCCGCTCGATGGTGGTGCGCAAGCTCCCGATGGTGCCCGTCGAATGCGTCGCGCGCGGCTACCTGACCGGCTCCGGCCTGGTCGACTACCGCGCGACCGGAGCGGTCTGCGGCGTCCGGCTGCCCGCCGGACTCACCGAGGCCGACCGGCTCCCCGCGCCGATCTTCACCCCGGCCACCAAGGCCGCACTGGGCGACCACGACGAGAACGTCACCTTCGACCAGGTGGCCGAGCAGGTGGGCGACGACCTCGCGCGCACGCTCCGCGACGTGACCCTGGACATCTACAGCCGCGCCGCCGACCTGGCGCGTGATCGGGGAATCATCCTCGCGGACACCAAGTTCGAGTTCGGCCGGGCGCCGGACGGCTCGCTGGTCCTCGCCGACGAGGTGCTGACCCCGGACTCCTCCCGCTACTGGGAGGCCGCCACCTGGAAGCCCGGCGAGGTGCAGCCGAGCTTCGACAAGCAGATCGTCCGGAACTGGCTCACCTCCGCCGAATCCGGCTGGGACCGCCACGGCACGGTTCCGCCCCCGCCGCTGCCCGACGACGTCGTCGAACGCACCCGCGCGCGCTACATCGACGCGTACGAGCGCATCTCGGGCCGCAGCTTCGCCGACTGGCCGGGTGGCAACAGCCCGTTGAGCCGGTGAGGAACGAAGTGACGAACCGAGTCGAAACGTCGTCTGCCCCACCCGTCGCGAAGAAGATCCCCGCCCGCCGCGAGCACCACGGCGACGTCTTCGTCGACGACTACGAGTGGCTGCGTGACAAGGACGATCCCGAGGTGGTCGCCTACCTCGAAGCCCAGAACGCGTACACCGAGACGCAGACCGCGTCGCTGGCCCCGCTGCGCAGCGACATCTACAACGAGATCCGTTCCCGCACACAGGAAACCGACATGTCGGTGCCGGTGCGCTCGGGCCGGTTCTGGTACTACGTGCGCACCGAGGAGGGGAAGTCGTACGGGATCCGGTGCCGTCGTCCGATCGCCGGTGACGACGACTGGACGCCGCCCGAGATCGCCGGCGACGGACCCATCGAGGGCGAGCAGATCCTGTTCGACAGCAACGTCGAGGCGGAGGGGCACGAGTTCTTCTCGCTCGGCGCGCACTCGGTGAGCCACGACGGCCGCTGGCTCGCGTACAGCACCGACACCGTCGGCGACGAGCGGTACACGCTCCGCATCAAGGACCTGGAGACCGGCGAACTGCTGCCCGACGTCATCGAGGGCACCGCGGGCGGGGCCACCTGGTCCAAGGACGCGAAGTACCTCTTCTACCTGACGGTCGACGACGCCTGGCGTCCCGACACCGTCTGGCGCCACACCGTGGGCGCCGGGAGCACTTCGACTTCGCTCAGCATGAATGCGGCGAGCGGGCCCGATCGAACCGGATCGGGCACCGACGACGTCCGGGTGTTCCACGAGCCGGACGAGCGCTACTGGGTGGGCTTCGGCGCCACCCACAGCGAGGAATACCTGATGATCGCGGCCGGCTCCAAGCTGACCAGCGAGATCTTCGCGCTGAGCATGAACGACCCGACCGGCGAGTTCACCAGCGTCGCCGGTCGTACCGAGGGCGTCGAGTACAACGCCGAGCACGCCCGGCTGGGTGGCCGCGACTACTTCCTGATCGTGCACAACGATGAGATCGACGGCGTCAAGGCCGTGGACTTCGCCGTCGACGTGATGCCGGTCGACGACCCGTCCGCGCGCCGGAACCTGCTGCCGCACCGGCCGTCGTTCCGGATCGAGGACGTCGACTGCTTCGCCGACTATCTGGTGCTGTCGTACCGGGAGGACGCGCTGCCGCGGCTCGCGATCGCCGACCTGCGGGGGCGCGACGCGCTGCCCGGCGCGGACGACTTCGTGCCGGTCACCTTCGACCAGGAGCTGTGCTCGGTCGGCCTCGGACCCAATCCGGAGTGGGACACCCCGCACCTGCGGATCGTCTACGGCAGCTACGTCGACCCGACCGAGGTACTCGACCTGGACGTGAGCACCGGCGAGCGGACGCTGCTGAAGCGGGCCGTCGTGCTCGGCGAGTACCACCCGGCCGACTACGTCGCCGAACGCGAGTGGGCCGTGGCCGACGACGGCACCCGGATCCCGGTGTCGATCGTGCGGCGGGCCGACGCCGACCGCGGCGTGCCGGCGCCGGTGCTGCTCAACGGATACGGCGCGTACGAGATCAGCTCCGACCCGGGCTTCTCGGTGCAGGCGCTGTCGTTGCTGGACCGGGGTGTCGCGGTCGCGACCGCGCACGTCCGCGGCGGCGGCGAGATGGGTCGTGACTGGTACGAAGAGGGCCGCGTCCTGGCCAAGAAGAACACGTTCACCGACTTCGTCGCCGTCGCCCGGCACCTCGTCGAGACGGGGGTGACCACGCCGGGACAGCTGGTGGCCGACGGCGGCTCGGCGGGCGGTCTGCTGATGGGCGCGGTCGCCAATCTGGCACCCGAGCTGTTCGGCGGAATCCTGGCGGCGGTGCCCTTCGTCGACCCGCTGACCTCGATCCTGGATCCGTCGCTGCCGCTGACCGTGACCGAATGGGACGAGTGGGGCGACCCTCTGCACGACCCGGAGATCTACGCCTATATCCGCAGCTACGCGCCGTACGAGAACGTCGCCGAGCTGCCGTATCCGGCGATGCTGATCCTGACGTCGTTCCAGGACACCCGGGTCCTCTTCACCGAGGCCGCGAAATGGGCCGCGCGCCTTCAGGAGTCGACGACGTCCGGCAAGCCGGTCCTGCTGCGCACCGAGATGAACGGCGGCCACGGCGGGCCGAGCGGGCGGTACCGGCAATGGGAGGAGGCGGCCTTCGAGCTCGCCTGGATCCTGTCCGTCTCCGGCGCTGTGTCTGCCTGAGTGGCTGCGGCGGACGGCCGGGGTCGATTCTCGGCAGTCCTCGCTACTGGACTCGAGCCGGCTCGCTGCCTGCTAGATGGGCTGCGGAGGGCTCGAATTCGACCCCGGCCGTCCGCCGCCCCCTGACATGGCTCAGCGCCGTGGCTGCTGGCCGGTCGGTTCGAAGAGGGCCGCTGGTGACGCCTCGCGAAGTGGCCTTGCGCCGAGGTCGGTGCCGCGATGATGGGCGGGCGGCCTACGACGGCCCGCCCATGCCGGAACGGAGCGCTTGGAGACTGCTGAAATACGGGTGAGACGGCCCTTGAAGCCCGCCCCGCCGGAACGGAGCGTTAGGAATCCGCTGAAAAAGGAGTCCGACGGCCCTTGAAGCCCGTTGAGCCGGAACGGAGCGTTAGCGGAGTTCCGAGTCGAAACGCCGCGACATGTGCTGGGACTCGGGCGACTTCCGGATCGGCGCGGCTGGATTTCGACACGGCTTCCCGTGAAGTTCACATTGAGCTCCGTCGAAATGCTCGTCCCCGGCGGGACCGACGGGCTCGGGCTCGTACGCCGCAGTGGGGACGGCCACGGGGCTATCCCTCGCCGGCGAGGCAGAACAGGCCGTCGTCGGTCAGCTCCACCAGGCCGTCGGTGAGCAGGGAATCGAGGGCGCGGTCGCGCTGGGCGGGATCCCGGGTCCACGCGATGTCGAGAGCAGGTCGTTCGACCGGGCCGGAGCTGCCGCGCAGAACGTCCAGCAGCCGGCCGCGGGCCTGCCGGTCGGTGCCCTCGTACTTCTGGGTGCGGCGCGCCGGACCGTCGTACGAGGGCCGCCCGCGCGCCAGCCACCGGCAGGAGTCGCTGACGGGGCACACCTCGCACTTCGGGTTCCGCGCGGTGCAGACCAGTGCGCCGAGTTCCATCAGGGCGGCCGAGAACTCGGGCGCCTCGGTGGTCGGGAGACCGGCCGAATCGCGGGGCAGCAGAGCTTCGGCATCGGCCAGGTCCGCCTTCGACGGGTTTCCCGGCTCGCGGCCGTGGATCGCGCGGGCGATCACCCGTCGCACGTTGGTGTCCACGACCGGTACCGCCTGGCCGTAGGCGAAGCACGCGACGGCACGGGCGGTGTAGTCGCCGATGCCGGGCAGTGCCAACAGCGTGCCGACATCGTGGGGGACCACGTCGTCGTGCTCCGCGGCGAGAACCTTCGCGCACTCGTGCAGGCGCAGGGCGCGGCGCGGATAGCCCAGCTTGCCCCAGGCGCGCAGCACCTCGCCGCCGGTCTCGGCGGCCATCGCGGACGGAACGGGCCACCGCTGGACCCAGCTCTGCCACGGCTGCACCACCCGCGACACCGGGGTCTGCTGCAGCATGATCTCGCTGATCAGGATCTGCCAGCCGGAGACGCCGGCCGCGCGCCACGGCAGATCGCGCCGGACCAGACGGAACCAGTCCAGAATCGCCCGGTTCCAGTGGCCCGCATTCACGTCGTCGCATGTGGGCGGTGTAACACTAGAAGTCATGAAGAATCTCACCCCCGCACAGGCCTGGCAAGTCATCAAAGAGGGCAACGAGCGTTTCGTCCGGGGCGAGTCGATACATCCCAGTCAGGGTATCGCCGACCGCGCGAAGCTGATCGACGGCCAGGCGCCGCACGTCGTGCTGTTCGGCTGCGGCGACTCGCGCGTGGCCGCCGAAGTGATCTTCGACCAGGGGCTGGGCGACATGTTCGTCGTCCGCACCGCCGGGCACGTGATCGACTCGTCGGTGCTGGGCTCCATCGAGTTCGGCGTCGACATCCTCGACGTGCCGCTGATCGTCGTGCTCGGGCACGACAGCTGCGGTGCCATCTCGGCGACGCTGCGCGCGCTCGACCAGCTCGAACTGCCGTCCGGCTACGTCCGCAGCATCGTCGAGCGGGTGGCGCCGAGCGTCATCGCGGGTCGCAGCGAGGGCCTGACCAGGGTCGACGAACTCGAAGCGCGCCACGTGAACGAGACCGGCAAGCTGCTGATGGAGCGCAGCCGGATCATCGCGGAGCGCGTCGAGGCCGGGAAGCTCGCGATCGTCGGCCTCAACTACCACCTCGCGGACGGCAAGGTCAGCATGTCCGGGAAGATCGGCGACATCGGAGAATAGCCGCTCGGCCGCGCCGCGCGCCTGAGGTGAAGCTGTGATCTGTGCCGGCAACTCGCGACACGCCGCCGCAGGTCGGCGAGGCCTCTGGCGTGCGGCGATACCGTGGCAGGCGTGATCGAACCACAAGGACCGCTGCCTCCCGAGGTGTACTGGCGGCGCCGGCTGCTCGCCATCGCCGTCGGGGTGGTCGCGATCGCGGTGGTCGTCGGGCTGATCGTGTGGGCCGGCTCCGGGGGAAGCGGCGACAACAAGGCCGCCAACACCGCCGCCACCTCGTCGGCCACCGGCACGACGCCGGTCGCACCCGCACCCACCGGGGACAGCTCCGCGGCGCCGAAGCCGGGCGACGGCCAGCAGCCGGAGAGCACGCCGGTCGCGCCGCCGTCGTCGAGCGATCCGGCCGCCGGTGCGCAGACGCCCCCGACCGACGGCCAGGGCACGGTTCCCTGCTCGGATCAGGCGATCTCGGTGGTGCTCTACACCGATAAGCCCACCTACACCAAGGGTGATCAGCCGGTGTTCACCATCGTCGTCACCAACGCCGGTCTGGCCGCGTGCTCGCGCGACGTCGGCAAGGCCAGCCAGAACGTCGTCGTCCGTTCGCTCGACGGCACTCGTACCCTGTGGACCGCGCAGGACTGCGCCCCGGACAAGACGGTGAACGAGCAGGTCCTCGCACCGGGCCAGCAGGTCACCGACACCCTCACCTGGTCGGGCACCACCAGCAACCCGGGCTGCAACAAGCCGCGCGTCGCGATCCCGGTCGGCGCCTACCAGGCGATCGCCAAGATCGGTGCCAAGGAGTCGGCGCCGATCACCTTCAACGTCGTCGCCCCGGCGCAGCAGTAGCTAGTCGAAACGTTCCAGGCTCGACTCGGCCAGCCGGGACAGGCCCTCGCGGATGTGGCGGGCCCAGATGCTTCCGATGCCCTCGACGGCCTGCAGGTCGGCCGCACTGCACGCGAGCAGGGCCTGCAGGGTCCCGAACTCGCGGACCAGCCGGTCGATGTGCCCGAACTGCAACCGGGAGATCCGGGCGAGCAGCCGGTAGCCGCGCGGGCTCATCGGGAGGTCCTGCGCTTCGACCTTCGTCGGGTAGCCGAAGGCGCCGGCGACCAGGGTGAGATCGAGCAGGTCCACGTTCGACAGGTTCTCCAGCGCGTCCAGGATCTGCCGGACCTGTTCGGTGTTCGGGGCCTCGGGGCTGGAGTGGTAGTCGCGGACCAGCAACTCGCGCATGATGTCGTTGTCGCTGCTCAGTTCCTCGAGTTGCAGTGCCACCTGACGTCCGTAGACGCCGAGTTCCAGCACGTACTCCTCGATCTCGACGCCGACACGGCGCACCATCTCCATCCGCTGGGCGGCGCTGCACGCGTCGCGCAGCAGCACGTAATCCTCGATCTCCGCGCGGGAGAGCTGAGCGCTGACCTCGTCGAGCCGGGCCTTGTAGCGTTCCAGGGTCGACAGCGCGACGTTCGCCCGCGACAGCAGCGCGTCCGGGTTCTCCACGACGCGCCGGTTGCCGCCGACGTACAGGCTGACGATCGACATCGATGAACTGACCGTGATCACCGGCGTTCCGGTCTGGATCGCGGTGCGCTCGGCGGCGCGGTGGCGGGTACCCGACTCGACGGTCGGGATGGTCGGGTCGGGCACCAGCTGCACGTTGGCGCGCAGAATCCGGGTGCCGTCGCCGGAGAGCACGACCGCGCCGTCCATCTTCGCGAGCTCGCGCAGCCGGGTGGGAGCGAACTCGACGTCCAGGTGGAAACCGCCGTCGCACAGCCGCTCGGTGTCCTCGTCGTAGCCGAGGACGATCAGCGCGCCGGTCCCGCCGCGCAGAATGCGCTCCAGGCCGTCGCGCAACCCCGTGCCGGGGGCCACCCGGCGCAGCATGGACCGCGTCTCGTCGGACGTGGGCTCGCTCAGGGTCATCGTCGTCTTTCGGTTCGCGGGCGGCGCGGCCGTCGCACAGCCACATGGATTAGCGTAGCCCGATGTGAACGACGCCCTCGATCTGCCCGCACACCCCGAACCGATGACGCGCCACCCGAAGGCGCCGTCCGCGGGCGAAGAGATCCGCTTGCATCACTCCCTGTGCTTCGCCTGCGGCGACGACGCTCCGGTGGGACTGCGTGTGCGAGTCGTGGCGGGGGAGGGCTTCACGGTGACCGCGTCGATGAAGGTCGAGCCGTGGATGCAGGGCGGACCCGGTGTGATCCACGGCGGGCTGCTGGCGGCCGCGTTCGACGAGGTCCTCGGCACCGCGCCGCTGCTGATCGGCGCGGGCGTGGTGACCGCCCACCTCGAGATCGACTTCGCCGAGCCCATTCCGCTCGGGTCCACCCTGCACTTCCGGGGCGAGGTGCTCGCCAAGGAGCGACGCAAGGTCTACCTGCGCGCCACCGCCCACCTCGACGACCCCGAGCGGCCGGTCGCGGCCGCGCACGGCATCTTCGTCACGATCGACGTCCGCGAGCATTTCTCCCGGTACCGCGACACCGCGGTGAAGGTGGCGCGGTAGCCGCCGGAAAGCTCCGTTCCGCGCCGATTCCGTGCCGTCGCGGCGATACTTGGCACTGACTCGATCCTCAGGAGGCAGTGCCATGAATCGTCTTGTCAGCCGGGCCGGTATCGCGGCCGTCGCCGCCGTCGTCCTCGCCATCACCGGGTGCTCGACATCGGTTGAGCTGTCGCAGAAGCAACTCGAAGACGGATCATCGACGCAATTGGCGCTGGATCCCGAGCACAAGCCCGAAGTGCGTTGTGACGGCGGGCTGAAGGGCGAGGTGGGCGCGACGCAGAAGTGCAAGGTCGACGTCGGCGGTGGACGCTGGGTCGACTACACCGCCACCGTGACCAAGGTCGACGGCAAGACCGTGAATTGGGACATCAAGGCCGATCACCCGGAGCAGGTCTCCGGATAGCGGGGAACATTTCCGGTCGCCGCACCCGTCCAATAGTCGACCGTCTCCGATCGTCGGGGACGCCGAAGTGGACGGAGTGGTGCGACATGAAGAAGGCGATCAAGGGGATCACGCTGGCCGGACTGGTCGCGGCGGCCGTCGCGCTGAGCGGGTGCGAGGCACATGTCAGCGTGGGTGACGCGTCGACGACGACCACCTCGACGGCGCCCGCGGTGAGCACCGAGAAGCTCGCCGCGGGCGTTCGCGATCAGCTCACCGAGACGGTCGGGCAGACTCCCGACCAGGTGCGCTGCGCGGGGAACCTCGAGGCGCGGGTGGGTGCGACGCAGCAGTGCGCGCTGGAATCGGGCGGTTCGTGGCTGCCGGTCACGGCGACCGTGACCGCGGTCGAGGGCACCGACGTCAACTACCACATCGAGGTGGGCAAGGACGAGATTCCGGAACCGTCGTACTGACCGGCGAACGGGCGACGGCGAGGCGCCCTCAGAACGGTGCCTCGTCGTGATCGTCGTCCCCGGCCGGGCCGCCGCCGCTGCGGATCCTCGCCGCGGCGGCGGCCTCGGCCAGCGTGTTGACCTCGGTGACCCGGATGCCGCGCGGCATCTCCTCGCCGCACCCGGCCGGGATGATCGCGTGCGTGAAGCCGAGGCGCTTGGCCTCGGCCACCCGGCGGGCGGTGGACGACACCCGGCGCACCTCGCCGGTGAGCCCGACCTCGCCGATCGCGACGGTCCCGTCCGGGAGTGCGGAATCGTGTTTGGACGACGCCAGCGCCAGGAAGATCGCGAGATCGGCGGCCGGCTCGGTCACCCGCATGCCGCCGACGGTCGAGAGATAGACCTCGTGGTCGTGGGCCCGGACGCCGGCGTGCTTGGCCGCGACGGCCAGCATCATCGCCATCCGCGCGGTGTCGAGCCCGGACGCGGCGCGGCGCGGATTGTGCGCCTCGGTCTTGTGCAGCAACGCCTGGATCTCGCCGACCATCGCGCGCCGTCCGTCCATCGCCACCATGTTGACGCTGCCGGCGACCGGCCCGTTGCGGGCCTGGACGAAGATCCCGGACGGATCGGCCACCTCGTGGATACCGTCGCTGCGCTGCTCGAAGCAGCCGACCTCGTCGGACGCCCCGAAGCGGTTCTTGATGCCGCGGATCAGCCGCAGCGACGAATGCCGGTCGCCCTCGAACGACAGCACCACGTCGACCAGGTGTTCCAGTGATCGCGGACCGGCCACGTTCCCGTCCTTCGTGACGTGTCCGACCAGCACGACGGCCACGCCGCTGTTCTTGGCGAGCGACACCAGGGCGGTGGTGACCGCGCGGATCTGCGTGACGCCGCCGGTGACCCCGTCGGTTCCGGTCGCGACCACCGTCTGCACCGAGTCGACGATCAGCAGCGTCGGCCGCACCTGTTCGACATGCCCGAGGATGGTGGCCAGATCGGTCTCCGACGCCAGGAAGATGTTCTCGCGCACGGCGTCGGTGCGCTCGGCGCGCAGCCGCACCTGTCCGGCGGATTCCTCGCCGGTCACGTAGAGCGCGGTCCGGCCGGCCTGCGCCCAGTGCTTGACGGTCTCCAGCAGCAGCGTCGACTTGCCGACGCCCGGCTCGCCGGCCAGCAGGATCACCGACCCGGGCACCACGCCGGTGCCGAGGACCCGGTCGAACTCGCCGATCCCGGTCGGGACGGCGCCCGCGGCGTTCGCGTCGATCTCGGTGATGCGCACGGCCGGGCTGCGCGGGGCCACCGCGGCGGCGCCGCTCGCCGCGACCGCCGGGGCGCCCTCCTCGATGGAGCCCCACTCGCCGCACTCGGGGCAGCGGCCGACCCACTTGGGGACCTGGTATCCGCAGGCCGCGCACCGGTACACCGATTTCGTCTTCGCCACGCGCTCACTGTAGTGGCCGCCTCCGACAGGGCCGGAGACGACCGCGGGGCCCGATCCGGTGTGGATCGGGGCCCGCGGCGACGAGCGATGGGAAGGGGCTCAGTGGCCGCCCTCGCCCTCCTGCTCCGCCGGCTGGGCGTCGCGCACCACGTCCTGGCGGTCGAGCGCGCTGGCGTCGACGGGGACCTCGATGGTCTTCTGCTTCGGGCCCAGCTTGGTCGGCGCCGCGCCGCCCTTGCCGAGGTCGTAGACGTCGAAGTGCAGGGTCAGCGGGGTGGTCTGGCCCGCGGCGACGGTGTCGCCGGTGCCGGACAGCTCGGCCTCGATGTAGGTCACATCCGCCGCCTTGGCCAGCGCCTCCGCGTTGGCGGGATCCTGCGGATTGCCGGTGCTGATCGCGGTGTTCGGCGCCATCGTGCCGGCGTCGCCCGGCGTCGCCGAGCGGGTCACGTTGCCCGAGGCGTCGCGGGTCAGGAACTGGACGGTGCCCTTGCCCGCGGTGATCCCGGTCAGCTTGATCGTGCGGATGTTGCTGTCGTTCGCGATGGTGAAGGCCAGCTTGAACGGGCCGCCGTCGCCCCAGATCTCCGAGGCCTTGTCGACCGGGTAGATGATCTGCAGATTCCGGATCGCGATGGTGCCGGCCTCGACCGTCTGATCGCCGAGCTGCTCGGCCGGATCGAGCTTGATGGTGCCGTTGGCGCCGTTGATCGCCGCATCCTGGTTATTGGTCTGCGAGATCTTGCCTGCTCCACACGCGGTGGTGCCCATGGCGACCGCGATGCCGAGCGCGCCGATCGTGGCGCCCTTGGCGATGCGGCGGGTGGTCCGAGTGAAGACTGACACCTGAATCCTCCGAGAGTCGACTCGCGCGCCACGCAAGTCGTGCGTGACGCTTCACTACGCAGCGTAGTGGGCGCGACCGGCAAAAGTCAGACGGGGTGGCCACATTGGCCCGAATTGGTGCGTGACGGGCCGTGTCCGCGGGCCGATGGCCTGCGGTGATCGGGGCATCGGAGGCGGGTCGGACGCGGCTGCTTCGGGCCTCGCACAGTGCCCTGACCTGCACCGTCGAGATCTCCGTCGGTGGGCGCGTGTTAGACTGGTAACACTCGAAAGGGGCACGGAACATTGAATTTCAAAGTTGGCGACACCGTTGTCTACCCGCATCACGGTGCTGCCAGGGTAGAAGACATCGTCGTACGGACCATCAAGGGCGAAGAAGTCGAGTATCTGGTCCTGAAGGTGACCGACGGTGACATGACGGTGCAGATCCCGTCGAGCAAGCTCGAGTACGTCGGTGTTCGCGACGTGGTCGGCGCCGAGGGGCTGGACGAGGTGTTCGAGGTGCTGCGCGCACCGCACACCGAGGAACCCACCAACTGGGCGCGTCGTTTCAAGGCCAATCAGGAGAAGCTGATCTCCGGCGACATCATCAAGGTGGCCGAGATCGTGCGCGACCTGTGGCGTCGTGAGCAGGACCGCGGCCTGTCGGCCGGCGAGAAGCGCATGCTGACCCGTGCGCGCCGCGTGCTGGTCGACGAGCTCTCGCTCGCCCAGGACACCGACGAGGCTCGCGCCGACAGCATCCTCGGCGAGATCCTGGCTGCGGCGTCCTGACCGACGATGTACAGGGCCGGATCGTCGCACTGATTCCGGCGGCCGGCCAGGGGACCAGACTGGGGCTCGACCGGCCCAAGGCCTTCGTCGAACTCGACGGCCAGACCCTGCTGAACCGCAGTATCGATGCGGTTCGCGCCAGCGGCGTCGTCGACCAGGTGGTGGTGATCGTGCCACCGGAACTGGTCGACGACGTCCGCGCGCGTTTTCCGGAGGTTTCGGTGGTCGCCGGTGGCGCCGAACGCAGTGACTCCGTCCGCGCTGGCCTGGCCGCGGCGGACCCGGACACCGAACTGGTGCTGGTGCACGACGCCGCACGCGCCCTCACTCCCCCCGCGTTGTTCGCTCGCGTCGTCGAGGCGCTGCGCGGTGGTGCCGGGGCCGTCGTCCCCGGCCTGCCGGTGACCGACACCCTCAAACGTGTCGACGACACCGAAGTCGTGATCGACACCCCGAATCGCGCCGAGCTGCGCGCCGTGCAGACCCCCCAGGGTTTCACCGCCGAACTGCTGCGGAGGGCCCACGCGAGTGCCGCCGACGCGACCGACGACGCCGGCCTCGTCGAAGCCCTCGGTGAGCCGGTGGTCGTGGTGCCCGGTGAGGCACGTGCTTTCAAGATCACCACCCCGTTCGACCTGCGGCTGGCCGAATTGCTGTGCGGCACACCGGATGTCGTCGAACCCGACCCGGAGGAGCAGTCGTCGTGAGAACCGGTATCGGCACCGATGTGCACGTGATCGAACCTGGCCGGGAGTGCTGGATGGTCGGGTTGCTCTTCGAGGGCGAGGACGGCTGCTCGGGCCACTCCGACGGCGACGTCGGCGTACACGCGCTCTGTGACGCCCTGCTGTCGGCGGCCGGGCTCGGCGACCTCGGTTCGGTGTTCGGCGTCGATCGCGCCGAATGGCGGGGGGTGACCGGCGCGCAGATGCTCACCCACGTCGCCCGTCTCCTCGACGAGAACGGCATGGTCCCGGTCAACGGCGCCGTGCAGGTGATCGGGAACCGGCCGAAGATCGGCCCGCGGCGCGTCGAAGCCCAGGACACGCTGTCCGGATTGCTCGGTGCGCCGGTTTCGGTGTCCGCGACCACCACCGACGGCCTGGGGCTGACCGGCCGCGGCGAGGGCATCGCCGCGGTGGCGACGGCACTGGTGGCCCTGAAGTAACATTGCAGGTCGTGACTCTCCGCCTGTACGACTCCGCGTCCCGCGAGGTCCGCGACTTCGTTCCGCTCCGGCCCGGCATCGCGACCGTGTACCTCTGCGGTGCCACCGTGCAGGGCGTTCCGCACATCGGCCACGTGCGCAGCGGTATCGCCTTCGACGTGCTGCGGCGCTGGCTGGCCTCGCCCGATCGCGCGGACGGCGGCCTGGACGTGCTGTTCGTCCGGAACGTCACTGACATCGACGACAAGATCCTCCGCAAGGCCGCCGAGCACGACCGGCCCTGGTGGGAATGGGCGGCCACGCACGAGCGCGAGTTCACCGCCGCGTACGACGCCCTCGGTGTGCTGCCGCCGTCGGCCGAGCCGCGCGCCACCGGCTTCGTCACGCAGATGGTCGAATACATGGAGCGACTGATCGAGCGCGGGCACGCCTACGCCGCCGACGGCAACGTGTACTTCGACGTCCGCAGCCAGCCGGACTACGGCAGCCTCTCGCGCTTCAAGCTCGACGACGTCCATCAGGGCGAGAGCGCAGGCACCGGCAAGCGGGACCCGCGCGATTTCACGCTCTGGAAGGCAGCCAAACCCGGGGAGCCGTCGTGGCCGACGCCGTGGGGTCCGGGCCGGCCGGGATGGCATCTCGAATGCTCCGCGATGGCCACGTCGCTGCTCGGCGGTGAGTTCGACATCCACTGCGGCGGAATGGATCTCATCTTCCCGCACCACGAGAACGAGATCGCCCAGGCGCACGGCGCCGGCGACGCTTTCGCGCGCTACTGGCTGCACAACGGCTGGGTGACGATGAGCGGCGAGAAGATGAGCAAGTCGCTCGGCAACGTGGTCGCGATCCCGGAGATGCTCAAGAAGGTCCGCCCGGTGGAACTGCGCTACTACCTCGGCAGCGCGCACTACCGCTCGATGCTGGAGTACTCCGATGGCGCGCTGCACGAGGCCGCCGCGGGCTACCGGCGCATCGAGTCGTTCGTCCAGCGCGTCGTCGACCGGGTGGGTGAGGTCGGGATCGGCGGTGTCGCCGCCGATTTCGCCGCGGCCCTGGACGACGACCTGGGTGTGCCCGCCGCGCTGGCCGTCGTGCACAACACGGTGCGTGAGGGCAATACCGCGCTGGAGGCCGGCGACGGTGAGCGGGCGCGGGAACTGGCCGCGCAGGTCCGCGGTATGACGGCGATCCTGGGCACCGACCCGCTCGACCCGCACTGGGCGTCGGCGGGCGTGGACGAGGCCGCGACCGCCGCGCTCGACGTGCTGGTCGGCGCCGAACTGGAACGACGCGCCGCGGCGCGCGCGGCGAAGGACTGGGCGGTCGCCGACGAGGTGCGCGATCGCCTCGCCGCGGCCGGCGTGGAAGTGACCGACACCCCCGACGGCGCCCAGTGGGCGCTGGCAGAGAAGGACTCCTGACATGGCAGGCAACTCGCAGCGCAAGGGAGCCGTCCGCAAGGGTGGCTCCAAGAAGGGGCAGGTCGTCGGTTCCGGCGGCCAGCGTCGTCGCGGTCTGGAAGCCCGCGGCGCGACGCCGAAGGCCGTCGACCGCACCTATCACCCCGCCCACAAGAAGGCGAAGGCCGCGGCCAAGACGAAGACCGTCGCCAACCGCAAGACCAGCCGGCGCGGTGAGGGCGGCCCGGAGTACGTGGTCGGCCGCAATCCCGTGGTCGAGTGCCTGCGCGCGGACGTCCCGGCCACCGCGCTCTACGTGATGACCACGATCGACGCCGACGACCGGGTCCGCGAGGCCGTCGCCACCGCCGGTGACATGGGCATCGCGATCCTGGAGGCGAGCAAGCTCGAACTCGACCGGCTCACCACCAACGGACTGCACCAGGGGCTCGCGCTCCAGGTGCCCGAGTACACCTACGCCCATCCCGACGATCTGCTGGCCGACGCGTTCGCCTCGCCGACTCCGCCGCTGCTGGTGGCGCTGGACAACATCACCGACCCGCGCAACCTCGGCGCGGTGATCCGCAGCGTCGCCGCGTTCGGCGGCCAGGGCGTGCTGATCCCGCAGCGGCGCAGCGCCAGCGTGACCGCCGTCGCCTGGCGGACCAGCGCCGGCGCGGCCGCGCGGCTGCCCGTCGCCCAGGCCCCGAATCTGACCCGCACCCTGGTGGAGTGGGCCAAGGCCGGCTGCCAGATCGTCGGACTCGACGCCGACGGCGATGTGACCCTCGACGACTACGACGGCACCGGCCCGACCGTGGTGGTCGTGGGCTCGGAAGGCAAGGGCCTGTCGCGCCTGGTCCGGGAGAACTGCGACTCGATCCTGTCGATCCCGATGGCCGGCGATGTGGAGAGCCTCAACGCCTCGGTCGCCGCGGGCGTGGTCCTCGCCGAGTTCGCCCGTCAGCGCCGGATCGCCTCCGCCTGACCCGGGGGCGTTTCGACACGCTCCGGGTCCTGAGCTGGCGCGGCGGAGCGTGCGACGACGCGGCGCCGAAGGGCGCCCTTGCGGGCTCGGATCGGCTCAACGGGCTGGACGGGGCCCGGAACGACGCAACGGGCCGGACGGGCTCGGATCGGCTTAAGGGGATGGGCGGGTTCGGGAACGACTCATCGGGCTGGAACGAGTCGGAGGGACCCAGGAGGTGGACGGGGGCCTCACACGACAACGGCACCATAGCGAGCCACGATCCATATATGCCCGCGTGACCGCCCACAGTGCCGTTGTCATACTCGGGAACCGCACGCGACGACGCGGCGTCGAAGGGCGCCCTGCGGGCTCGGGACGGCTCAATGGGCCGTCTGACAGCCCCCGTGTCGAACGGATCGCCTGACCTGGTCGAAAGCTCGACGCGCCGCGCGCTCAGCCCGGCAGTTCCTCGCACTCGGAGATCCGGCGGGCGCGGGAGCGTCGACGACCGGCCAGCAGGGCGTCGGCGGTCAGCACCACCAGCGCCACCCAGACGATCGCGAAGCCGATCCAGCGAGCCGTGGTGACGTGCTCACCGAGGATGGTCACCGCGCATATCAGCTGGATCACCGGGGTGATGAACTGGATCAGGCCGACGGTGGTCAGGGGAATCCGGCGGGCCGCGGCGGCGAACAGCAGCAGCGGGACGGCGGTCGCGACGCCGCTGAACACGAGCAGCCCGGCGTGGACCGGCCCGTGACGGCCGAAGTCGAGCCCGGTGTCGGCCGCGATGAAGACCAGGATGCCCGCGGCGATCGGCAGCAGGATGAAGGTCTCCAGGCTCAGGCTGTGCAGCGCGGGCAGCGTCGCGCCGACCCGGTTCTTCACCAGACCGTAGAGGGCGAACGACGTCGCCAGGGTCAGCGCCGTCACCGGGAACGACCCGCCCGCCACCGACAGATAGACGCCGGCGATCAGGCCGATCCCGACCGCGATCCACTGCAGCATCCGCAATCGCTCGCGCAGCACGACCACCCCGAGCGCCACGGTGACCAGCGGATTCAGAAAGTAGCCGAGGGCGGCATCGCTGGTGTGCCCGGACGTCACCGCGGCGACGTAGACCACCCAGTTCACGGCGATCAGGAGCGCGGCCAGGGTCACGCCGATCATCAGCCTGCGCTGGCGCACGAGCGGCGGCAGCCACGCCCAGTCGCGGGAGAGCGCCAGCACGATCAGGCAGAAGACCGCGGTCCAGACGATGCGGTTGGCGAGGATCTCCCACGGGCCGGTCGGGCGCAGGGCGTCGAAGTAGATCGGGAAGACACCCCAGATGCCGTACGCGGCGAACCCGGCGGCGATGCCCGCCGTCGCCCGTTCGGCCCTCATCGGGCGCGCACGTCGATGCCCGCGGCCTCCAGCGCGGCCCGTACCGCGCGGGCGTGCTCGACGGCGCCGGGGGTGTCGCCGTGCAGGCAGACCGAGTCCGCGTGCACGGCCACGTCGGTGCCGTCGATGGCGGTGACCTCGCCGGTGGTCACCAGCCGCACCACCCGCTCGGCGATCGCGGAGGTGTCGGTCAGCACCGCACCGGGCGTCGTCCGCGGCACCAGCGTGCCCTGCGGGGTGTACGCGCGATCGGCGAAGGCCTCGGTCAGGATCGGGACGCCCGCGGCCACCGCGAACTCCAGTGCCACCGACCCGGGCAGGTTCATCAGCGGCAGCCCGGCCTGCGCCACCGCGGACACCACGGCCCGGGCCTGCTCCCGGTGCCCGACGATCGCGTTGTAGAGCGCGCCGTGCGGTTTCACGTAGTCGACGGTGCCGCCCACCGAGCGGGCGATCTCCGACAGCGCGCCGATCTGGAACAGCACATCGGCGACCAGGTCGTCGGGCTCGATCTCCATGAAGCGGCGGCCGAATCCGTCCCGGTCCGGATAGGACACCTGCGCGCCGATCCGCACCCCGGCGGCGACCGCCTCCGCGCAGGTGCGGCGCAGCAGGGAAGGGGTGCCGGCGTGGAAGCCGCAGGCGACGTTCGCGCTGGTCACGAGGGCGACCATGGCGGCGTCGTCGCCGATGCCTTCGCCGAGATCCGCGTTCAGATCGACGCTGGTGATGGCCATTGCTTCATGGTAGGCCCGCCCCGATCGGGACGGTGTCGTGCGTCCCGCGGGCGGTGTCGTGCGGCGCGTATCACGAACGCCGGAGACGGCTGGGAGGCTGTCATCGTCCGGCGATAAGGTTGGTGTCCATGACGCAGATGGACACGACGGTCGACACGGTCGAGGGCACGGTCGACGGCAAGCGGGGCCGGCGCAGCAGGCGCGGCACGGTGTCGTGGCTGGGCATCCCGTACGCGGCGCCGCCGGTCGGGCCGTTGCGGCTGCGCGCCCCGCAGCCGGTGCAGCCGTGGGACGGCGTGCTCGAGTGCTTCGACTACGGCTTCTCGCCGATCCAGGACAAGCTCTTCACGGCCCGCGCCGACGGGACGTTCCAGCCGCGCAGCGAGGACTGCTTGACGGTCAACGTCTTCGCGCCGGACACGGTGTCGGCGACGCCGCGGCCGGTGATGGTCTTCAACTACGGCGGCGCCTACGTGCTGGGCGGATCGTCGACGCCCATCTACGACGGGTCGTTCCTGGCCCGGGCCCGCGACGTGATCGTGGTGACCGTGAACTACCGTTTCGGGCCGTTCGGCTTCCTCGACCTGTCCGAGTACTCGACGCCCGAGCGCAGGTTCGACAGCAACTGCGGCCTGCGCGACATGGTCGCCGCGCTGGAGTGGGTGCAGCGCAACATCGCGGCCTTCGGCGGTGATCCGGACCGAGTGACCGTCTTCGGCGAGAGCGCGGGCGGTGCGGCGGTGCTGACCCTGCTGTCCACCCCGGCCGCCGAGGGGCTCTTCTCGCGGGCGATCGCGCAGAGCCCGGCCGCCGAGCTCGTCGTGCACGAGGAGAACCGTGCCGTCCTCGCCGACGAATTCGTGCGTCAGCTGGAGAACCCGGGACGGCGCAGCGGGCCGCAGCGCACCGAACCGCCGATGTCCCCGGAGAAGGTGGCCGCGCTCATCGACGATGCCGACCCGTACGCGCTGCTCGCCGCCGGGAACCGGCTCCTCGGGTTCACCAAGCACGCCGAACTGTCCGACCCGATGCCGTTCGCGCCGGCCGTCGACGGCGACTATCTGCCGCTGGCCCCGGTCGACGCCGCCCGCGCCGGGACGACGCACCGCGTGCCGCTGATCGCCGGCAGCAACCGCGACGAGGGCGAGCTGTTCGCCCGGTTCTGGAGCATCCTGCCCGAGCCCACGCACTACCTGGTCGGTGTGCACGACCCGGAGGTCCGCGAGGAGCTGACCAGGCTCTATCCGGGCACCCGCGATCAGGTGCGGCTGTCGGCGGATGCGGTGTTCTGGATCCCGACGATGATCTTCGCCGAGAACCACGCCAAGCACTCGCCGACGTACGTCTACCGGTACGACTACGCCGTCCGCGCGCTCAAACTCACCGGAATCGGGGCCACGCACGCCACCGAACTGCTCGCGATCTTCGGCGTCTACCGGCACCCGATCGGCATCGGGCTGGCCGCTGCTGGAAGCTGGTTCTCCACCAAGCGCATCACCGGCACCATGCAGTCGATGTGGACGTGGTTCGCCCGGACCGGAGTGCCCGCGGAGAACTGGCCGCGATACAGCGCGGACGACCGCCGCGTGCTGGTGCTGGATCACCCGGTGACCGTCGAGGACGACCCGGACGGCGCCCGTCGCGCCGCCTGGGAACGAGTCCACCTGGAACTGCGGAACTCGTGAACGTGCGCCGGTCGAGGTTCGTCGCCGTCGCGGTGCCACTCGCCGCGGCGGCCGCACTGCTGGCCGGCTGCGGGTCGGACTCCGGCCCGGTTTCGGCGCCGGCATCGTCGCCCGCCACGTCGTCGACGAGCGCCGTCGCGCCGTCGTCCGAGACGAGTGCTGCCGAGTCCGAGGAGTATCCGTCCACGTCGACGCCGCCCAGTCTCCCGCCGCCGTACATCGACTACACCGAGTGGGTGCAGACCGCCGTCGGCCCGAGCCTGCAGATCCACCCGACGCAGGCCGGCCGCACGGTCACCGGGGACGGCACGCAGGACGAGGCCTGGTCCGAGGTGCTGAAACTGTCACCGAACGCCGACACCCCGGGTATGCGCGCCCAGTTCGACTGTCACTGGACCTTCGCGCGGCTGGTCGATCCGAACAAGCCCAGCTGGAATCTGGAACCGGGCCGGCCGGTGGTGTCGCAGAGCGAGATGATCGCCACCCGGTGCAACCCCGGTTTCGCCGAGGAGTGACGGCCGGCGGTTCGGCCGAATCCCGCGTGTCGACCGCTCGGCCGTGAGACCGTTTCTGCAGATTTTCCTGGTGGACGATGTGGGGACGAAGTGAGATCGATGCGAACCTTGTCCGGCCGCGTGGTGAGCGGCCTTCTCGCCTGCGGGCTGCTCGTGGGCGTGCCGGTGGTGGTCGGCGCGCCCGCCGCTGCCGTTCCGCGGACCCAGCAGCAGCGCGATCTGGCCGCCGAGTTCGACGCCTACCGGGCCGGGAACTCCGGGGAGCGCGGTTTCCCCGGTCTGCCGTGGCCGGCCACCCGTCCCGGTCCCTACGTCGCCGCCGTCACGTGGGTGACGCTGCCGACCGGGCCGAGCCTGCAGATCCGTCCCACCGCGGCCGGCCGCCGTGCGACGGGCTGGGGCGTCCCGGATGCGGCGTGGCGCGAGGTGCTGGCGCTCGCTCCGGACGGCGGCGGCCCGGGTATGCGGGCGCAGTTCGACTGCCACTGGGTGTTCGCCCGGCTCGTCGATCCGAACAAGGCGAGCTGGAATCTGGAGCCGAACCGGCCGGTGGTCGGGGTGGCCGAGATGATCGCCACCCGCTGCAATCCCGGCTTCGCCGAGGAGCGCCTGACGAATCTGTCCCAACCGTGACGTAACTTCGCCGCGGACGGCCGACCCGAACGGAAACGCCGTGGTCGGTGCGGGTGGCGAGAGTGCCGGTACTGCCTGGACGTCACAGTACGGTCAGCCGGGCCCGCTACTCGGTTCAGTCGCGGGCGCGCATGCCCACCGCGCGGCAGATCAGATAGATCACGAACGAGATGGTCGTGACCAGCACCGACACCGGCAGTTCCGGCGCCAGCGACAGGATCAGGCCGCCGACCGAGGCGATCAGCGCGAACAGCACCGACAGACCGACCTGCTTGGCCGGCGAAGCGGTGAGGCGTGCGGCCGCGGCGGCCGGGGTGATCAGCAGCGACATCACCAGCAGCGCGCCGATGATCTGCACGCCCTGCGCGGCGGCGAGGCCGACCAGCACGGCGAAGACCACCGACAGGCCGCGCATCGGGACACCAGACGCGGTCGCCACCCGGGGATCGAGGCTGGCGAACAGCAGCGGGCGATAGATCACCGCGAGAACCGCGACCACCACCGCCGCGGTGACGGCGACCGCCAGCAGGCCGCCGGAGCCGACGCTGACCACCTGGCCGGTCAGCAGTGCGAAACCGGTGCCGGTACGGCCGTGCAGGTGCAGGAACAGCACGCCGAGACCGAGCCCGAAGGCCATCACCACGCCGATCACCGAGTCGCGTTCACGCGCACGGTTGCCCAGCCAGCCGAAGACGGCGGCGGCCACGACCGCGCCGATCACGCCGCCCAGGTTCACGTTGATCCCGACGAGCAGGGCCGCGGCCGCGCCGGTGAAGCTCAGCTCCGAGGCGCCGTGCACGGCGAAGCTCATCTGCCGGGACACGATCATCGGCCCGAGCAGGCCGCCGACCAGTCCGAGGAGGGCCAGTGCCAACAGCGACTGCTGGACGAAGGTGCGGGAGAGGAGATCGCCGGTCTGCGAGAAGTTCCAGAACTGGCCCATCTGGGCGGCCACCGTGTACGTGGTCATCGGGTGATCACCCGGGGCTCCTCCGTGTTCTCGTCGTAGGGGTGTTCCTCGCAGTGATAGTGCTCGCCCTCGCCGCCGACCACCACCAGGCGGCCGGCCACCTCGATCACCTCGACGCGGCTGCCGTACAGCTCGGAGAGCGTCGCCGAGTTCATCACCTCGGCGACGGTACCGATCCGGAACCGGCCGTCGACCAGGTAGAGGACGCGGTCCACGAACGGCAGGACCGGATTGATCTCGTGCGTCACGAACAGCACCGCGGTGTCGCGGCGGCGCCGACGTTCGTCCAGCAGATCGACGACCGTGCGCTGATTCCGCAGATCGAGGCTGGCCAGCGGCTCGTCGCACAGCAGGACCGCCGGATCGTCGGTGAGCGCCTGCGCGATACGCAGACGCTGCTGCTCGCCGCCGGAGAGCAGCCCGAACGGGCGATCCACGAAGTCCTGTGCGTGGACCTCGGCGACGGCGGCGTCGATCCGCCGGCGTCGTTCGGTGCGGCGCAGCAGACCGATGCCCCACGACGCGCCGTCGACGCCGAAGCCGACCAGGTCGCGGCCGCGCAGCGCCATCGTGTCGGAGTCGTCGGCGTGCTGCTGCGGCACGTACCCGAGTCGGCCGTGCACCGCGAGCGATCCCGAGGTCAGCGGCAGCCGCCCCAGGATCGCCCGCAGGAGGGTGGTCTTGCCCGAGCCGTTGGGGCCGAGCACGGCGATGAACTCGCCGGGTCGCACGTCCAGGTTCAGGTCGTGCCAGAGGACGCGGTCGCCGATGGCCAGGGTGGCCCCGGAGAACTCGATGACGGGGTTCATGCGTTGAGTGCTTGCTCCAGTTGCTGAATCTGCGCGGACTGCCACGCAAGATAGTCGGTGACACCGGCGGGCAGCGACTCGGTCACCTGGACCACCGGAACGTTCGACGTGCGCGCCACCTTCAGCAGCGCTTCGGTCGCCGGATCGACGGCCTGCGTGTTGTAGATCAGGGCGCGGACCTGGCGGCCGGTCAGCAGATCGTTGAACTTGGCGACGTCGGCGGCCGACGGCGACTGACCGTCCTCGACGGCGGCGGTGAACGACGCCGGGGCGACGTCGACCAGGCCGGCCTCGGTCAGCAGGTAGCCCGCCAGCGGCTCGGTGGCGGCGACCTTCGCGCCGTCGTGGCGGGCCTTGATCGCGGCCAGCCGATCGCGCAGGCCGGTGATCCCGGTGTTGAACTTGGCGGCGTTGTCCTTGTAGTACTGGGCGTTCTTGGGGGAGACCTTGCCGAGCTTCTCGGCGGTCTGGTCCGCCACCTTCCCGACGACGGTGAGGTCGTAGAAGACGTGCTCGTTCACACCGCCGTGGTCGTGGTGATGGCCCTCGTCGCCGTGGTCGTGGTCGTCCTGGGTGGCGTCACCCGCGCCGCCGGGGAGCAGCGAGACGGCGTTCACCTTGTACGCCTTGGAGTTCTTGGCGGCCGTCTCCATGTAGGCGTCGTAGTCGAGGCCGTTGAACACCAGGACGTCGGCGTCCTCGATCTTGGCGGTGTCGGCCATCGACGGCTCGAACTCGTGCGGGTCGGAGCCGGGCGAGTGGAACAGCGAGGTGACGGTGCCGTGGTCGCCGACCACCGCGCTCGCCACCGAGCCCCAGACGTCGGTGGAGGCGACGACGGTCGGGTTGTCGGTCTCCTTCGGGACCTCGCTGTCGCTGCCGCAGGCGACGGCGGCGAAGCCGGTCGCGGCGATCAGAGTGGTGGCGGCGAGACGACGCAGCGCGACGCGCCGGGTGAGGGTGGCTTTCATCAGCGAGTCCGAACCTTCCGATAATGACAATCGTTGCTGACAGCAGTCTAGGGAGAGGTGCGGTGCACCACTAATCTCCAACCGTGCATAGATGTGCCCGGGGAAGACGTTCGCGGTGGGGCCGGGGCGCCGAGGACCGGAAAGAGACTTGGGCGACATGCCATAGGCTGGATCCATGACCGGTGGACTGCGGCCGCGACGCCTCGCGCTGATCTCGGTGCACACCTCGCCCCTCGCGCAGCCGGGTATCGGCGATGCCGGTGGAATGAACGTCTACGTGTGGCAGACCGCGACCCGCCTGGCGCGCCGCGGGATCGAGGTCGAGATCTTCACGCGGGCGACGTCGTCCGATGATGCGCCGGTGGTGCACGCCGCCCCGGGCGTGCTGGTCCGGCACGTGGTGGCCGGGCCGTTCGACGGCCTCGACAAGCGTGATCTGCCCGGCCAGCTGTGCGCTTTCTCGGCCAACGTGCTGCGCGCCGAGGCCGCCGAGCCCGGCGGCTACTACGACCTGATCCATTCGCACTACTGGCTCTCCGGCCAGGTCGGATGGCTGGCGCGGGATCGCTGGAAGGTTCCGCTGGTGCACACCGCGCACACCCTCGCCGCGGTGAAGAACGCGTCTCTCGCCGGGGGTGACACCGCCGAGCCGATGGGCCGGGTGATCGGCGAGCAGCAGGTGGTGGACGAGGCCGACCGGCTGATCGCCAACACCGCCACCGAGTTCGCCGAACTCGTCGATCACTACGGGGCCGACCCGGACAAGATCGACGTGGTGGTGCCCGGCGCGGACCTGGACTGCTATTCCCCGGGAGACAAGTCGGCGGCGCGGGCCGCGCTGGGTCTGGACGACGGCGATGTCCTGGTGACCTTCGTCGGGCGCATCCAGCCGCTGAAGGCTCCCGACGTGCTGCTCGCCGCGATGGCCCCGCTGATCAGGTCCGATCCGACCGGGCGGCGGAAACTGCTGATCGTGGGCGGGCCGTCCGGCACCGGACTGGAGCGGCCGACGGTGCTGACCGAGCTCGCCCGTGACCTGGGTGTCGCCGACCGGGTGGTCTTCCGTCCGCCGCAGTCGCCGGCGGTGCTCGCGCAGGTGTACCGCGCGTCGGATCTCGTCGCGGTGCCCAGTTTCTCGGAGAGTTTCGGGCTCGTGGCCGTCGAGGCGCAAGCGTGCGGGGTGCCGGTGATCGCGGCGAACGTCGGCGGCCTGGGCGTCGCCGTCGACGACGGGGTGACCGGCCGGCTCGTCGCCGGGCACGACATCGACGAGTGGACGGCGCAGCTGGCCGACCTGCTCGGCGACCCGGCGCGGCTGACCCGCTTCGGCGCGGCCGCCGCCGGGCACGCCGCCCGCTTCTCCTGGGAGCACACCACCGACGCGCTGCTGAATTCGTACAGCGCCGCGCTCTCCGGGTTCCGCCCGGGCCCCCGCTGGACTCCGACCGGACGGCTGCGGCGGAGCTGGCTCAAGAACCGACCGAGGATGGCAGGATGACCGCAACCGCGCAACAGAACCTGGCGGCGCTCGAGGCCGCGCTCACCGAATCCGGCATCGACTATGTGCGCAAGGACTCCGGCAGCGCGCGCGCCGAACACGTCGTCGTGGAACTGCCCGGCGAACGCAAGCTCAAGACCACGGTGCTGCTGACCGCTGGTGTGCACGGGGTGCGGGTCGAGGCCTTCGTGTGCCGGCGGGCCGACGAGAACTTCGCGTCGTTCTATCACTATCTGCTCCTGCAGAACCGGCGCATGTACGGCGTCGCCTACACCCTCGACAACATCGGCGACGTGTATCTGGTCGGCCGGATCTCCACCGACGCGCTGACCCGCGACGAGGTGGACCGGGTGCTCGGTCAGGTCTTGGAGTCCGCCGACGGCGACTTCAACAAGCTGCTGGAGATCGGCTTCCTCACCTCGATCCACCGCGAGTGGGCCTGGCGCAAGGCGCGCGGCGAGTCGATGGTCAATCTGCTCGCCTTCGAGCATCTGATCGACGAGGACAAACTGCCCGAGATCGGCCCGCTCGACGGTGCGGCTCCGGCCAGGATCGAGGAGGCGTCACCCGGCGGGGACGCCGACGACGACGAGTAGAACCACCCCGAGGCAGAATCGGACATACCCGATGATCTGCCGCGGCGCCGGGTGGCCGCCGTCACCGAAACCGTGACAATCACCATTGCTACCATTGCTCCGCACACCACCGATGGAGGGCCCATGAGCTTTCGCAATCCGTACGACGACGTCGAGATCCCGAATGTCAGCGTCTACGACTTCCTCTTCGGCTCGATCGCCGAGAGTGATCTCGACCGAGTCGCCCTGATCGACGCCAAGACCGGCGCCACCACCACCTACCGCCAGCTGATCGGCCAGATCGACGCGGCCGCCGGTGCGCTCGCCGCCCGCGGCATCGGCGTGGGCGACGTGGTCGCCGTGCTGTCGCCGAACATCCCGGCGTTCGCCACCGTGTTCCACGGCATCCTCCGCAGCGGCGGCACCGCGACCACGCTCAACGCGCTGTTCACCGAGAAGGACATCGCCAAGCAGCTGGTCGACTCCAAGGCCAAGATGATCGTCACCATCTCGCTGCTGTCGCCGCAGGCCATCGAGGCCGCGCGCGAGGTCGGCATCGACGACGCGAACATCATCGTTCTCGACGGCGAGGGGCAGGCCGCGAGCGGTCACCCGAACGCCGCCGACCTGCTCGGCGCCGGGCTGCGCGCCCCGGACGTGTCGTTCGACGCGGCCACCCACCTCGCGGTCCTGCCGTACAGCTCGGGTACCACCGGCAACCCCAAGGGCGTCATGCTCACCCACCGCAACCTGGTGGCCAACGTGGCGCAGATCGAGCCGCTCAACGGGATGACCCCGGACGACGTGGTCCTCGCGGTGCTGCCCTTCTTCCACATCTACGGCATGACCGTGCTGCTCAACGCGGCGCTCAAGGCGCGGGCCTCGCTCTTCGTGATGCCGCGCTTCGACATGATCGAGTTCCTCGAGGGCATCCAGACCCACAAGATCACCTACGCGTTCATCGCGCCGCCGGTGGCCGTCGCCCTCGCCAAGCACCCGATCGTCGACAAGTACGACCTGTCGTCGGTGCACACCATGCTCTCCGGCGCGGCACCGCTCGACGCCGAGTTGGGCCACGCCGTCGCCGAGCGCCTGAACCTGCGGATGCTGCAGGGCTACGGCATGAGCGAGCTGTCGCCGGTCAGCCACATCATCCCGTTCGACGGCGGCGAGAACACCCGCGGCGTGCTGGCTCCCCTGTCGTCGGTGGGCTGGCCGGTGCCGAACACCGAGAACCGGCTGGTCGACCCGGGTACCGGCGACGACATCGACATCCCCGCCGAAGGTGTTTCGGAGCCGGGTGAGCTGTGGGTGCGCGGCCCCAACGTGATGGCCGGCTACCTGAACAACGACAAGGCCACCGCCGAGACCATCGACGCCGACGGCTGGCTGCACACCGGCGACATGGCGACCGTCGACGCGAGCGGCTGCATCACGATCGTCGACCGCCTCAAGGAACTGATCAAGTACAAGGGCTACCAGGTGCCGCCGGCCGAGCTGGAGGCCCTGCTGCTGACCCATCCGAAGATCGCCGACGTCGCCGTCGTCGGCTCGCACGACGACGAGGGCGAAGAGGTGCCGAAGGCGTTCGTCGTGCTCCAGGAGGGCCAGGAGCTGACCGCGGACGAGGTGATGGCCTTCACCGCCGAGCGGGTGGCCCCGTACAAGAAGGTCCGCCAGGTGGAGTTCATCGCCGCGATCCCGAAGTCGGCCTCCGGCAAGATCCTGCGCAAGGATCTGCGCAAGTAGTCGTACGGACGACGACCCCGGGCCGGTGCCCCTGCGACTCCCGCAGGGCACCGGCCCGCGCCGTCCGGCGCCGCGGTCCGGCGCGGTCTGGCGGCTCGGCCTGCGGCTCGCCGACGATGTGCGAAACTGTGACCATGAGCAACGGCAAGCTGATTCTTATGCGGCACGGCGAGTCCGAGTGGAACGCCTCCAACCAGTTCACCGGGTGGGTCGACGTCGACCTCACCGAGAAGGGGCGCTCCGAGGCGGTGCGCGCCGGCGAGTTGCTCGCCGAGAACGGCCTGCTGCCCGACGTCCTGTACACCTCGCTGCTGCGCCGCGCGATCACCACCGCGAACATCGCGCTGGACAAGGCCGACCGCCACTGGATTCCGGTGCACCGCGACTGGCGGCTCAACGAGCGCCACTACGGTGCGCTGCAGGGGCTGAACAAGGCGGAGACCAAGGAGAAGTACGGCGACGACCAGTTCATGCTGTGGCGCCGCAGCTACGACACGCCGCCGCCGGCGATCGACCCGGACACCGAGTACAGCCAGGTCGGCGACCCCCGCTACGCCGGGATCGAGGTGCCGCTGACCGAGTGCCTGCTCGACGTGGTGAAGCGGCTGATCCCGTACTTCATCGACACCATCGCGGCCGACCTGCGGGAAGGCAAGACCGTTCTGATCGCGGCGCACGGAAACTCGCTGCGCGCCCTGGTCAAGACCCTGGACAACATCTCGGACACCGACATCGCGGGCCTGAACATCCCGACCGGCAATCCGCTGGTCTACGAGCTCGATGCGAACCTCCGTCCGATCAACCCGGGCGGCACGTACCTGGACCCGGAGGCGGCCGCCGCCGGTGCCGCCGCGGTCGCCGCACAGGGCAGCAAGTAGTTCGAACACGGCCCGCCGTTCCCGGCCCGCATCGCCGAGCCCACCCGTCGCACGCCACTGCGCGACCGGGTGGGCTCGGCTACATTGGAGGGCATGAGTGACGGGGCAATCACGGTGACGCATCTGGACGAGCGCGAGCGGTTCCGCGCGGAGATTCTCGACGAGGACGGTGTGCCGACCGAGGTCGGCTACCTCGACTACACGCGCGACAGCGGACACTCCGACGGTGACCATCTGGCGCTCACCCACACCGTCGTCTTCGCGCAGTACGGCGGGCGCGGTTACGCCGGTCAGCTCGTCCAGCAGGTCTTCGACCAGATCCGCGCCGACGGCAACAAGGTGATCCCGGTCTGCTCCTACGTCATCAAGTACCTCGGCCAGCACCCCGAGTACGACGACCTCGTCGTCAGTTCCAGCTCCTGAGCGCGGTTCACCTCGTGGACACTCGCGCGAATCTTCCGTGAACAGCGCGCTAACCGGCTCGTCTCAGGTCGCCCCTGCGGGTTGACTGGTCGTAGACTGCCGGTTGTGTCCGAGTCCACCGCTAGCCCGCGCGTGCCCGATCATGCGGCCGGGCTGTCGGGTCCGGCGTTCGTCGACGAGGGTGCCGTCACCTACAACTCCGACGGCTCGGTGAGCCGCGGTGGCCTGCTGAATCTGCTGGTCACCCACTCGGAGTCGGGACTGGCCGTGGTCGATGTGGACCACAACATCGTGCTGTTCAACCAGCGGGCCGTCGAACTCGGGTTGCTGCGCGACGTGCTCGCCGATCCGGTCGCCGAAGTGGTCACCGAGGTCTTCGCGACCGGTGTCGACCGGCACTTCGAGTTCGTGCCGCCGGTGTCCACCATGGGCTTCGTCTCCACCGGGCGCACCATGCCGCGGACCATCGAGAACGTGCGCTGCGTGGTGCGCCTCGCCGAGCACGGGACGTCCCGGTACGCGCTCGTCTACGGCGACGACGACTCCACCAACCTCCGTGTCGAGGCCACCCGCCGCGACTTCGCCGCGAACGTCTCGCACGAGCTGAAGACCCCGCTCGGGGCGATCAGCCTGATGGCCGAGGCGATGCTCGAGTCGCGCGACGACCCGGCCGCCGTCGAGCACTTCGGGCACCGCGTGCTACACGAGGCCACCCGGATGAGCACGCTGATCAACGAGCTGATCGGTCTGTCCCGTCTGCAAGAGGGCCGGATCGAGGAGTTCACCGAGGTCGACGTCGACGCCCTCATCGACGACGCGCTCTCGTCCGCGGCGGTGAGCGCCGAGGTGGGGCAGATCGAGCTGGTCAGTGACCGGCGGGCCGGTTACGTGGTGCCCGGCGACCGCACCCTGCTGCTCACCGCGCTCAACAATCTGCTCGTCAACGCCATCAACCACTCGCAGCCCGGCGACGTCGTCTCGATCAGCCGGAAGCTGGTCGAGGTCGACGGTCAGACGATGGCGTCGATCGCGATCACCGACCGCGGCATCGGCATCGCGCCGGTCGATCAGCAGCGCGTGTTCGAGCGCTTCTTCCGCGTCGACAAGGCCCGGTCGCGCGCCACCGGCGGTACCGGGCTGGGCCTGGCGATCGTCAAACACGTGGCGGCGAGCCACGGCGGCCACATCGGACTGTGGAGCCGGCCCGGCACCGGATCGACCTTCACCCTGTATCTCCCCATCCAGCCGTCCCCAGAAACATAAGGAACCCACGCCTTGACGCACGTATTGATCGTCGAAGACGAGGAAGCCCTCGCCGACCCGCTGGCCTTCCTGCTCCGCAAGGAAGGCTTCGAGGCCAGCATCATCAACGACGGCTCCGAGGCCGTCGGCGCCTTCGAACGGCTCAGCCCCGACATCGTCCTGCTCGACCTCATGCTGCCCGGCATGTCGGGCACCGAGATCTGCAAGGTGATCCGCGCCAAGAGTTCCGTGCCGGTCATCATGGTGACCGCCCGGGACAGCGAGATCGACAAGGTGGTCGGCCTGGAACTCGGCGCCGACGACTACATCACCAAGCCGTACTCGGCGCGCGAGCTGATCGCCCGCATCCGGGCCGTGCTGCGCCGCGGCGGCGTGGTCGCGGACGACGATGATGCGGCGATCGGTGTCCTCGAGGTCGGGCCCGTCCGGATGGACGTGCAGCGGCACACGGTGACGGCCGCCGGCAACGAGGTGACCCTCCCGCTCAAGGAGTTCGACCTCCTGGAGTATCTGCTCCGCAACGCCGGCCGGGTGCTCACCCGCAGCCAGCTGATCGATCGGGTGTGGGGCGCCGACTACGT
Organism: Gordonia marina; assembly: GCF_052036135.1. Classification (NCBI taxonomy): domain Bacteria; kingdom Bacillati; phylum Actinomycetota; class Actinomycetes; order Mycobacteriales; family Gordoniaceae; genus Gordonia; species Gordonia marina. The sequence goes on along the minus strand of NZ_JBPSDN010000013.1, from coordinate 48,732 downwards.
CGGCGACACCAAGACCCTCGACGTGCACGTCAAGCGGCTGCGCTCCAAGATCGAGCCCGATCCGTCACAGCCGCGTCACCTCATCACCCTGCGCGGTCTCGGCTACAAGTTCGAGCCGTAGCGGTCGCGGGGCGACGTCTTTCGACTGAAGGCCTGAAGGTCGTCCTTCGGAGCCGCTCGCTTCACCTGGTCCGGTCCGCGGACTCGCTTCGCTGCGTCCGGGGCCGGAGGGACGGGGTGTCCGTTCAGCCCGTCGAGTCCGGGCCCGGAGGGTCGGGGTGTCCGTTCAGCCCGTTGAGCCCGGCCGAGGCGATAGCCGAGGGCGGTGTCGAAACGTCGCTTCGTGACGGTGGCTACAGCTGCTCGTATTTGAGGTCGCGATCCAGGCGGGTCGTGGCGGCGGCGGTGGCCGGGTGGATCGCCACGATGCCGAGGCGGGTGCGCTGCCGGCACGCGGCGGCCAGCACCTCGTAGGCGGGGGCGCCGAGCAGTTCGGTGAGCTCCGGCGCGTACGACTCGAAGACCGGCGTCGCGCCGACGTGCGCGTCGGGGGAACCCGAGCAGTACCACTGCAGGTCGTGCCCGCCCTCGCCCCAGCCGCGGCGGTCGTATTCGGTGATCGTGGTCTTCAGGATCTCGGTGCCGTCGGGCCGGGTGACCCACTCCTGCTCGCGGCGCACCGGCAACTGCCAGCAGACGTCCGGCTTCACGGTCAGCGGCTCCAGGCCGCGGCGCAGGGCCATCGAATGCAGCGCGCAGCCGGGCCCGGCTGCGAATCCGGGACGGTTCAGGAAGATGCACGCGCCCTTGACGGTGCGGGTCTTCAGCGCGGGCTCGTCGTCCAGATCACTCTCCTCCAGATAGCCGCGCTCGCCCAGCGGATCGGCCCCGGAGCCCTTCTTGAAGAACTGCCAGTCGTCCGCGGTCAGCAGCGCCATCCCGGCCGCCAGTCGTTCGCGGTCCTCGTCGTCGGTGAGATACGCGCCGTGCGAGCAGCAGCCGTCGTCCGGCCGTCCGGCGATGATCCCCTGGCAGGCCGGGGTGCCGAACACGCACGACCACCTCGACAGCAGCCAGGTCAGATCGGCGCTGATCAGGTGCTCGGGATCGGCGGGATCGAAGAAGTCGTACCACTCGTGCGGGAAGTCGAGCGGAACCTCGGGCGCGGGCCGGCGCGGTTGATCGGGGGACACAACGATCCACGGTAGTCGCGCGCAGTTCACACGAGCGCCGCTGACACAGTAATTTGAGCGGGTGAGACTCGGAGTGCTCGATGTGGGCAGTAATACGGTGCACATGCTCGTCGTGGATGCGAAGGCGGGCGGCGCACCGACCGCGATGAGTTCGACCAAGGCGGTGCTGCGTCTGGCGGAGCAGATCGACGACGACGGCCGGATGACCAAGGCGGGCGCCGACTCGCTGGTCAGCACGATCGAGGACTTCACCCGGATCGCCGAGTCGTCCGGTTGCGGCGAGATCATGGCGTTCGCCACCTCGGCCACCCGCGACGCGACCAACTCCGACGAGGTGCTGCGCCGCGTCAAGAAGACCTCGGGGCTCGACGTCGTGGTGCTCAGCGGCGTCGACGAGGCCCGGCTGACCTCGCTCGCGGTGCGCCGCTGGTACGGTTGGCAGGCTGGCCGGATCCTGGCCCTCGACATCGGCGGCGGGTCGCTGGAGATGTCGAACGGCGTCGACGAGGAGCCCGACATCGCGATCTCGCTGCCGCTCGGCGCCGGCCGCGTGACCCGCGAGTGGATCCAGGACGACCCGCCGGACAGGCGCCGGATCGCGGTGCTGCGCGACTGGCTCGATGCCGAACTCAAAGGGCCGGCCAAGGAACTCCGCGCACCCGGCAAGCCCAGTCTGGCGGTCGGCTCGTCCAAGACCTTCCGCTCCCTGGCCCGGCTCACCGGTGCCGCGCCGTCGAGCGCCGGCCCGCGCGTGCAGCGCTCGGTGACCCAGGACGGCATCCGTCAGCTGATCTCGTTCATCTCCCGGATGACGACGGCCGACCGGGCCGAGCTGGAGGGGGTCAGTGCGGACCGGGCGCCCCAGATCGTGGCCGGCGCACTGGTGGCCGAGGCGACGATGCGGGCACTGGGTGTGGATAGACTCGAGATATGTCCGTGGGCGCTGCGCGAGGGCGTCATTCTCCGACGACTCGACAGTGAGCCTGCGGGACCGATGACCACCGACCACTAGGATTGTCGGAAACCCGCGGGGGAAGCACTCGCGGGCCGCGCGAGCAGGATGGAGTGGCCGCTGATGGCGCAGGAGCCGGATCCCGATTCCCGACCGATCACGGTCGACGAGTTGATCGCCCGTACCTCCGACGAGGCCGCCTTCCCGCGCGCCGGATCGCCGTCGGTCCACCGCGACCACCCGGCCGACGACGCGGCGGCGCCGACCGCCTCGGGGATGCCCGGCTACACGCCGCCGGCCAAGACCCCGACGGCCCGCGTGGTCGGCGCGAGCGGAATGCCGGCCTACGTGCCCGCGCCGTCGACGCAGGTCGGCGGCGAGTCGGCGAACGTGGTCACCGGCATCATCCCGGTGGTCTCCGGCGACGAGGACGACTTCGCGCCGATCGACACCGGGAGCCTGCGGGCCGTCGAACGCGACGACCTGCTCGGCGAAGACCTGCCGACCGGTGAACAGCCCGTCGTCACCACCACCGCCGCTTTCGCCTACGACGATGAGACCGGGACGGCGAGCGACACCGAGACGGTCGCCACGATCGTCGCCGACGAGGATGCCGACCACCTCGCGAGCGCGAGTGAACTCGCCGCGGCGCAGCGGGCCGACGACGACGCGGCGGAGGCCGCGGGCGACACCGGCGAACACCGGCGCTCGCCGGTCTGGGGCTGGCTCGGCCTGATCGGCGAGGTGATCCTCGGTCTGGCGATCGGTGCCGGCCTGTTCTGGGGCTTCACCGTGCTCTGGAAGGAGTACGTGTACTTCGCCCTGGTCCTGGCCGTGCTGGTGATCTTCGCGATCGTGACCTTCGCGTACGTGCTGCGCAAGCGCGACCTGCCGACCACCCTGCTGGCGCTGGCGGTGGGTCTGATCGTGACGATCGGCCCGCTCGTCCTGCTGGTCTAGCGTCGAGGGAACGGCCGTGCGCCCCGAGATCCCGATCGGCCTGTCCACGGCCTCGGTCTATCCGCAGAACACCGAGGCGGCGTTCGCCTACGCGGCGGAGATCGGCTACGACGGCGTCGAACTGATGGTCTGGTCCGATCCGGTCAGCCAGGACGTCTCGCATGTCGCGCACCTGTCGCAGAAGTACCAGGTGCCGGTGCTCTCGATCCATGCGCCGTGTCTGCTGATCAGCCAGCGGGTGTGGGGCCGTGATCCGTCGGCCAAGCTGGTGCGTTCGGTGCAGGCGGCGGAGGACCTGGGCGCCGACACCGTCGTGGTGCATCCGCCGTTCCGCTGGCAGCGCGAGTACGTGCGTGGCTTCGACCGGCTGGTACGACGCCTCGAAGCCGAGTCCGACGTCCGGGTGGCCGTGGAGAACATGTTCCCGATGCGGGCGGACCGGCTGTTCGGCAGCGGCACCCGATCGGCGCAGCGGATGGCCAACCGCGGCGGCGGGCCGGGACTCGCCGCATCGGCCTTCGGGAAGTCGATCGACCCGACCGATCACGGATACGACAGCTACACGCTCGACCTGTCGCATGCGGCCGCGGCCGGCGTCGACGCGCTCGCGATGGTGGAGCGGATGGGCGGCGCGCTGGCCCACCTGCACCTGACCGACGGGACCGGCGCCGCGACCGACGAGCATCTGATCCCCGGCGACGGCGGTCAGCCCTGCGTCGAGGTCTGCCGTCACCTGGCGGCCGTTGATTTCACCGGGTCGGTGGTGCTGGAGGTGCACACCGGATCGGCCAAGAGCAAGGCCGAGCGCACCGCGATGCTGACGCGTTCGCTGGAATTCGCCCGGCGCCATACCGATCGCAGTACCGCGGAGGAGACCGATGTCGACCGCACTTGGTGACCTGCTCGATCTGACGGTGACCGACCGGGCGCCGGATTCCAGTGCGATCGGGTACCGGGGGAGTATCTCCGCGGTGTTCACGATCGGGCCGAAGGTGCACGGCGGAAGCCTGCAGATGATGGTGGCCGCCGCGGCCCGGCGGGCGCTGAGCGACCTGGCCGAGCCCGACGCCGATCCGGCGCTGCTCGACGGGGTGTCGTCGCTCGCGCTGGCCAGCGACTACCTGGCCGCACCCGATCCGGACGAGGTGGACCTGGCGGTACGGATCGTCAAACGGGGCCGGACGGTGTCACTGGCCCACGTCGAGGTGACCCAGCGCGGCAGGCTCATGGTGTCGTCGACGGTCACTCTCGGACGCCTGGACACCGGGGAACCGCACCATCGGGGCGCCACCCCGGTCGACGACCTGCCGGCCGAACCGGTGCCCGGAGCCGTGGCGATCGGCGACTCGCCGCTCGGCGAGGTGATGCACCTGGCGCCGGCGCTCGACCTGTCGCTCGACCCGGACTGGTTCCCGGTGCTGCGCGGCGGGACCGGTGAACCCGCGATCCGCGGGTGGACCCGGCCGCGGGACGCGGCGGCGCAGCCGGAGACGATGGCTCTCGACTTCCCGGTGCTGGTCTGCGACATCTCGCCGCCGGTGGTGATGAACCTGGGACTGTTCGGCTGGGCGCCGACCGTGCAGCTCACCACCTATCTGCGGCGCGTTCCGGAACCGGGCTGGCTGCGCTTCGCGGCGACCAGCACCGAGGTGGGCCGGGGCATGTTCGCCGAGGATCACGTCGTCGTCGACGCCGCCGGTGCGCTGGTGGCGCAGTCCCGGCAGCTGGCACTGATTCCGGCGCGGCGCTGACCGGCCCGGGAGTCCAGGGCGATTTTCCGTGACGAGAACGAGAGTGGAGACATGACAGAGCGCATTGCGATCATCGGCGGCGGCAAGATCGGCGAGGCCCTGCTGGCCGGGCTGATCAACGCGGGGAAGCCGGTGCGGGACCTGGTGGTGGTCGAGAAGCTGCCCGCGCGGTCGGCGGAGCTGGCGGACGAGTACGGCGTGCGGGTCACCACGGACACCCGCGACGCCGCTGAGAGCGCGCAGGTGGTGTTCCTGGCCGTCAAACCGGACGCTGTCGATGACGTCCTGCGCGACCTGGCGCGCGCGGAGGATCACGGGGAGAGCGAGCGCATCACGGTGACCCTGGTCGCCGGGATCCCGACGGCGCGTTACGAGGCCGCGCTCCCGGCCGGCTCTCCGGTGGTCCGTGTGATGCCCAATACGCCGATGCTCGTGAACGAGGCGATGAGCGCCGTCAGCGGCGGGCGGTACGCGAACGACGACCAGGTGGCCGTCGCGGTCCGGCTGATGGAGACCGTCGGCAAGGTGATGGTGGTCCCGGAGAAGCAGATGGACGCGGTGACCGCGATCTCCGGTTCCGGCCCCGCCTACTTCTTCCTGCTCGTCGAGGCGCTCACCGACGCGGGCGTCGGACTCGGGCTGGCCCGGCCGCAGGCGCTGGAACTGGCCGCGCAGACGCTGCGCGGTTCGGGACTGCTGCTCAGCGAGTCGGGACTCTCGCCGGTCGACCTGCGGGCCGCGGTCACCTCGCCCGGCGGCACGACGGCCGCGGCGCTGCGTGAGTTCGAGCGATTCGGGCTCCGGCACGCGGCGAGCGAGGCCGCCCGGGCGGCCGCCGAGGTCAGCCGTCAGGCGACACGTCGAGTCGACATTGAGGGTTCTCGCGGGTCGGGTGCGTCGAACGCCGATTTGGGCGCCGACGAGCACTGACGCCACTACCTGCGATTTCTTCCGCTTTTCCGGTGTGAACCGACGCCGATCGGCAGGTTTTAGCCACTCACGTCGCATATTTCACATCCGCCACGTTAAGCTGCTGGCAGCACGTACGTGTCTATGTCCGCCGGAGGGGAAGCCGGTGGCCGCGATGCGTGCACCGGAGGTTTATATATTCATGGCTGCTGCAGATAAGCCTGGAGATAGGAACGACTTCGCCGACGCCCGCACCGCGGGCGCCAGTTCGGCGTCGCAGTTCCTCACCGTCGCCGAGGTCGCCGCGCTGATGCGCGTCTCCAAGATGACCGTGTACCGCCTGGTGCACAATGGTGAGCTGCCCGCCGTCCGCGTGGGCCGCTCGTTCCGTGTGCACGCCAAGGCTGTGCACGACTACCTGGAGACCTCCTACTTCGACGCCGGCTAGTCGACCGGGTCCTTCGCCGAGTTCGTGACGGTCGAGCGGAGTCGAGACCACACGGCAGATGTGTGGCCTAGACTCCGCTCGATCGGCATGGAAGGCGCAGCCGATTTCGCCATGAAGTCGGGTAATCGCTAGAATGAACACTCGGGTCCCGGTCGCTGCTGAGCGGGACTGGAGCGCCGCCGTTCGTCGTCGCTTGACGCCGTGGTGGCCTACGGACCATCAGCACCGATCGTGAGGAGACCCCCATGGGTTCAGTGATCAAGAAGCGCCGCAAGCGCATGTCGAAGAAGAAGCACCGCAAGCTGCTGCGCCGCACGCGCGTTCAGCGTCGCAAGCTCGGCAAGTGACGATCATGTGAAAGAGACCCGCCCGATCCCGGGCGGGTCTCTTCGTTCGTTAACCTGATGTCATGTCTGAGGCAGCGCCGATCACTCCGCCGCGGTCGGTGCTCGTCACCGGCGCCTCCAGTTTCATGGGCGGCTACCTGGTGTCGCGGCTGGCCGAGAACCCGGACATCGAGCGCGTGGTGGCCGTCGACTCCCGGGTGCCCACCAAGTCGCTGATGCGGCGGATGGGGCGCGCGGAGTTCCTGCGCCTGGACATCCGGCGCCCGGCCATCGCCAAGGCGCTCGCCAGCTACGAGGTCGACACCGTCGTCCATGCGGCGCCGTCGCTCATGGATTCGGCCGGTCATTCCCCGGCCATCAAGGAGCTGAACGTCGTCGGCTCCATGCAGGTGTGCGCGGCCTGCCAGCGCACCCCCAGCGTCAAACGGCTGATCCTGCGGTCCACAGCGATGATCTACGGCGCCAGTTCCGGTGACCCGGCGTACTTCGCCGAGGGGACACCCGCGCGTCGCGAGCCGCGCCGCGGCTACGGCCGGGACATGCTCGACGTCGAGGGTTACGCGCGCGGCCTGGCCCGGCGCCGCCAGGACATCGCCGTGACCATCCTGCGTCCGCAGGCCATCCTCGGTCCGCGGATCGCGACGCGGATGAGCGCCTACCTCGCGATGCCGGTGGTGCCGGTGGCCTTCGGGCATCAGGCGCGACTGCAATTCCTGCACGAGGAGGACGCGCTGGCGGCGCTGGAGCACGCCACCCTGCGCCGCATCCCGGGCACCTTCAATCTGGCCGGCGACGGCGTCGTCAGTCTGTCGCAGGCGGTGCACCGCGCCGGACATCTGCAACTGCCGGTGCCCGCGCCGCTGCTGACCTCGCTGATCGGTGTCCTCAAGGACGGCCGCGTGCCGGTGATCCGCAGCGAACAGGAGAGCTACCTCGCCTTCGGCCGGGTGCTCGACACCACCCGCATGCGCGGTGAGCTGGGATTCGAGCCGCGCTACACGACGCTGCAGACGCTCGACGACTTCATCGAACGCGGCCGCACCGAACCCGCCATCGGCGCCTCCGCGTGGCGTTCGCTGGAACGTCGGGCAGTGTCGGCCGCCACTGCGCTGTTGTGAACAGGGCACTACGATGAGGGATCGCAGATCGGCACCGATACCGGGAGAGGGGGTACATCCGCAATGGCCTCGATCGACAAACCAGCGGACGCGCGCACCGCGAAGGTGATCTCGCTGTACACCTCCGGCGCCCGCGCGGCCGCCACGGCGCAGGGGCATCCGAACACCGACGGCTTCGGCCGTCCGGCGGCGGACGTCGTCCCGATCAGTAACGAGATCCTGCTGCCCGACGAGCCGTCGCAGACGATCGATCCGGTCCGGAACTCGCCGCTCTTCAGCCTCGGCGGCCTGCGGTCCGCGGTCGCCGACACCCTGATCGCCACGTCCGGCTTCATCCGCGAACGGATGACCGGCGACTACGCCGTCGACGACTTCGGCTTCGACCCGCACTTCACCGAGACGGTCTGGTTCCCGGCCGTGCGGCAGCTGTACCAGAAGTGGTTCCGGGTGGAGGTCTCCGGCGTGGAGAACCTGCCCGCCGAGGGGGCGGCGCTGCTCGTCGCCAACCACGCGGGGACCATCCCGGTCGACGCGATCATCTGCTCGCTCGCCGTGCGCGACAACCACCCGAACCAGCGGTACCTGCGGCCGCTCGCGGCAGACATGGCCTTCGACACCCCGGTGATCAGCGACATCGCGCGCCGCATCGGTGCCACGCTGGCCTGCACCGACGACGCCGAGGCGCTGCTGCGTCAGGGCGAACTGACCGCGGTGTGGCCGGAGGGCTTCAAGGGCATCGGCAAGATGTACAAGGACCGCTACAAGCTGCAGCGCTTCGGCCGCGGCGGGTTCGTGACGACGGCGATCCGCACCGGGGCGCCGATCATCCCGATGTCGATCGTCGGCTCGGAGGAGATCTACCCGATGGTCGCCGACCTCAAGCCGCTCGCCAAGGCGCTCGGCCTGCCGTACTTCCCGGTGACACCGCTGTTCCCGCTGCTCGGGCCCCTCGGCCTGATTCCGCTGCCGTCCAAGTGGCACATCCACTTCGGCCGGCCGATCGACACGTCGTCGTACGACGTGACCGCCGCCGACGACCCGATGGTGGTCTTCGACCTCACCGATCACGTCCGCGAGGAGATCCAGCAGACGCTGTTCCGGATGCTTTCGCGCCGCGGCAGCGTCTACCTCGGCTGATCGGGTCTGCGGGATGAGTGGAACGGCGGACGGCAGGCTCGTCGTCCACGCCTGGCTCAGCGTCCCGAAGATCCTGGCCGGGATCGTGGTCGCTTTCGTGGTCGTCATCTGTCTAGGGACGGGCGCTGAGAACGTGGTCAAGGCGCTGGTCGGCGCCGGTGATTCGGCACCGGGGGCCGGTGGGGCTCTGATCATCGTCGGTCTGGTCATCGCCGCCGCATTCACAGGCATTCTGCGGCTACTCAGGCGCCAGATCGCGGTCCTGGACCCCGGCGGCATCGTCATCTCGGGCCTCGATCCGCAGGTCGCGAGTCTGCGCTGGTCCGAGGTCAGGCAGGTGAGCCTGGTGGTGCGGGGCGCCCGGCGGCAGTGGGACGTCCCGGAGATGAGTTTCCACATGTCGTATCCGTACGCGCCGACCCTGGACTTCAGGCCCGGCGTCCGCCCCAAACCCGCCCGGGTGCTCGCGTACATCGCGACGGTCGCCCCGCAGGTCGCGATCGATGACCGCGGCCGCCTAGCCGCCCCGCCCCTCGGCCGTCATGGAGGGGTTTGACCCAAGCGTGACGGGCCGGGACGACCCGGTCGGCGCGTTCGGTGATGACCTGGGGTTTCGCAACCCCGACGGTGGGATACGCCACGGTACTGGTCAATCCGCGAGGAGCCGGCGCTGATCCGCCGGGCCGCTGGCGTCGTCCGCGCTGCTGGCGGATCTGGACGGCGCGGGCTAGGTAGCGCCCGCGTCACGGAAGAACGCCAGCGGCCCCGCGTCCGGATCCACCGGACCCGACGCGATACGACGCACCGAGGCGGGGGTCTCGCCACCGGTGTACCGGCGAGCCTGTCCGAAACCCGAGACGACGTCCACGACGCCGGTCCACTCGGCGGAGTCGGAGCTCGGACCGCCGCGTCGGGCCTTGGCGATCCAGTGGTCGTCGACGATCGGCAGCCGCAGAATCGCCGTGGCGGCCAAGTCCTTGGCGGTCGGTGGCGGCAACTCGGCGGACCGTCCGGGAAGGATCGCGTCGGTGAGAGCGATCAGGGCGGCGGCGGGGTCGTCGCAGGCCGTCAGGTGTCCCCGCAGAACCGCCGAGCGGTAGTTCGCCGAGTGGTCCATCAGCGTGTCGGCCACGACGAGCCCGTCGACCAGGGTGACGGTCAGTGTCACCGGTGCACCGGCCGCGACATGGCGCAGCGCGCCCGCGCCGGTGGAGCCGTGCACCAGGACGTCGTCGCCGACACGGGCGAAGATCATCGGGACCGACCAGGGGAAGCCGTCGACGACGGTCGACAGCGTGCCGACCCACGTCGAATCGAGGATCTCGTCGAGCAGCTCGCGATCGCCCCGGCGGTCGCGTTTCCGCTTCAGGGAGCCGAGGATGTCCGGTTCGGTGACCATGTCGACTCATCCTCACCGCGCGGGCCGCCGTCGGCAACCGAATTTCCGGCGGGCCGTGGCGATAGCGGCGTAGTCGCGCGCCGCGGGCGAATCCGGATCAGGCGGGTCGGGTAGCGCCCGCGTCGTGGAAGAACGGCGGCGTGCGGGAGACATGCCGGCGTCGTCGTCGACGACGGGTCCCCGCGCGGCCTATCGGTGGGCGAGCCGCTCGCGCAGGAGATGCCCGACGATGAACGCGCCGCCGGTCGCCGCGCCCAGGACCATCGCGCTGCCCAGGCCGTACTTGGCGGCCTTGCGTGCCGTGCGGAAGTCGTACGACTCCCAGCCGCGGACCTTCGCGACGTCGCGCAGGTCGGCGTCGGGGTTGATCGCGACCGCGGTGCCGACCAGCGAGAGCATCGGGACGTCGTTGTAGGAGTCCGAATACGCGGTGCACCGCTTGAGGTTCAGGCCCTCCCGGACGGCGAGCGAGCGGATGGCGTGCGCCTTGCCGGGGCCGTGCAGGATGTCGCCTACCAGCCGGCCGGTGAAGATGCCGTCCTCGCTCTCGGCGACCGTGCCGAGGGCGCCGGTCAGGCCGAGGCGCTTGGCGATCACCTGCGCGAGCTCCACCGGGGTCGCGGTGACCAGCCACACCTGCTGTCCGGCCGCCAGATGGCGCTGGGCGAGGGCCTGCGTGCCGGGCCAGATCTTGTCGGCGATGTAGTCGTCGTAGATCTCCTCACCGAGCTGCACCAGTTCCTCGGTGGGGCGTCCGGCGATGAAGCTGAGGGCCTTGTCGCGACCCTGTGCGACGTCGTCCATGTTCTCCCGGCCGGTCAGCCGGAACTTCGCCTGCTGCCAGACCGCCGACATGATGTCGCTGTACGAGAAGTACTTGTGCGCGGCCAGGCCGCGGGCGAACAGCACGATCGACGCGCCGTGCACCAGCGTGTTGTCGACGTCGAAGAACGCGGCCGCGGTCAGGTCGGTGATCTGCCCGTCCGCGGTGGCCGCCTCGTCCGGGATACGGGCCCGCAGCGACTCGATCGCGGCGGTGGCCGATGCCTCACCGGCGAGCACCTGCCGCAGTTCGGCCGCGCTCTGCCGGAACCGGCCGGCCCGGTCGGACAGCCATGCGGCGACGCGGCGGCTCTCCTCCTCTTCGCGGAGCGCGGCCTCCGCGGCCTCACTGAGCTCTTCGCCGAGTTCGGCCTCGGCGGCGTCGATCTCGGCGTCCGTCACATGCTCGCCGAACTGCTCCACCGCCAGCTCCTGCGCCTCGCGCACCGACGCGGCGAGTTCGGCGTCGTCGTCCACGCTGGCCCCGGGCTCGGGGTCGGTGGATTCGGGCGACGGGGTGAACTCGTCGTCGGGTTCGGGCGCGTTGCGGCTCACGAGCCACCTCCTCGGGCAGTCGGGTGAAGCGGATGCCCCCAGCCTATCGCGGGGAACCGACGGCGGCCCGCGCGCGAGGGCGCGTCGTACGTCACGCCGCGTGGGTAGACTCGCCGGTCGTGGAAGCCTCGAAGAATCGCCCGGTCGTGACCCTGATGACCCGTGCCGGATGCCACGCGTGCGCCACCGCGCACGACCAGCTGTCCGCGATTCTCGCCGGCTACGGACTGACCGCCGAGATCGTCGACGTCGATGCGGCGGCCGCCGCCGGCGACCCCGAGCCGCGCGCCGAGTACGGCGACCGGGTTCCGGTGATCCTGCTCGACGGCGCCGAACACGGCTACTGGGAGGTCGACGAACCGCGGCTGCGGGCCGACCTGGAGGCCCGTCTCGGACCGGTCCCAGGCGCCGCCGCGGAGGGGTGAACGGGCCGGTTCACCAGGCACATGGTGTCTTTCGCGCGGCGTGAACTAATCTGTGTAGTACATGTGCTCGCCTCGGGGACGTGAACGCGGCGTGAAATCGGTGCCGCGCAAGTACGAGGAACGGTGACAGCGTGAGTCTTTTGTTGTTCGGGTTCTCCCATCGGAGTGCACCCGTCCCGGTGCTCGAACGACTCGCCGTCTCCGACTTCGATCGCCCCAAAGTGGTCGAATCGCTCATGCAGAGCCGCGCCGTGTCCGAGGCCATGCTCGTCTCCACCTGCAACCGCATCGAGGTCTACGCGGTGGTCGACGCCTTCCACCCCGCCCTCGAGGCCGTCGGCCAGGTGCTCGGTGACCATTCCGGGATGGCGGTCGGCGAGATGACCGATCACGCCTACGTCCACTACTCCGAGGCCGCGGTGGAGCACCTGTTCACGGTGGCCGCCGGACTGGACTCCATGGTGGTCGGCGAACAGCAGATCCTCGGGCAGATCCGCAGCGCCTACACCGTCGCCGACGAATGCCGCTCGGCCGGCAGCACCCTCCACGAACTCGCGCAGCAGGCCCTCCGTGTCGGCAAGCGCGTCCACACCGAGACCGGCATCGACCGGGCCGGCGCCTCCGTGGTGTCGGTGGCGATTCAGCGGGCCCGCGCCGTCCGCGGTGAAGGCCGGCCGCCGATGCGCCGCGCCGTGGTGATCGGCGCCGGCGCGATGGGCTCGCTGGCCACCAGCCAGCTGGCGCGCGAGGGCGTCACCGAGATGATCGTCGTGAACCGCACCGCCGACCGGGCCGCCGAACTCGCGGCCGGTGTCGCCGAACGCTACGGCGTCAGCGCCCGCGGCGTCGGCTTCGACGACGTCGCCGCGGCGATGGCCGACGCCGACATCGTGGTGACCGCGACCGGTTCGGTCACCCCGGTGCTCCAGGTGGGCGACGTGCACCAGGCGCTGATCCGGCGCCAGTCGATGGTGCCGCTGATGATCTGCGACCTCGGCCTGCCCCGGAACGTCGACACCGCCGCGGCCCGGCTGCCCGGTGTGCACGTGATCGACATCGAGAGCCTGCGCGGGGTCTCCGAGGCCAAGGCGGCCGTCGACGACGCCGCCGCGGCGCGCACCATCGTCGCCGCCGAACTGGCCGACTATCTGGCCGCGCAGCGACAGGCCCAGGTCACGCCCACCGTCGCCGCACTGCGCCAGCGGGCCGCGGACGTCGTCGAGGCCGAGATCCTGCGCCTGGAGAGCCGCCTGCCCGACCTGGACGCCGCCCAGCGCGACGAGGTGGCCAAGACGGTGCGCCGCGTCGCCGACAAACTGCTGCACGCGCCGACCGTGCGCGTCAAACAGCTCGCCTCCGCCGGGAACGGCGATCACTACGCCGAGGCGCTGCGCGAGCTGTTCGAGCTCAAGCCGGGCACCGCCGAACAGGTGGCGGCCCCGGATTCCGGACTGTCGTAACCGGCCCCAGGGCCGGGTGAACCCCGAGGAGATTCGTGTCCGACCCTGCTCCCATCCGTATCGGTACCCGCGGCTCGCTGCTGGCCACCACCCAGGCGCAGGGCGTCGCCGACCGGCTCGCCGCGCTCGGGCATCCCGCCGAACTGGTGATCATCAAGACGCCCGGCGACCTGTCGGCCGCACCGGTGGAGCAGATCGGGGTCGGCGTCTTCACCACCGCGATCCGCGTCGCGCTGCGCGAACGCGACTGTGACGTCGCGATCCACTCCTACAAGGACCTGCCCACCGCGCCGGAATCCGACCTGGCGATGGCCGCGGTTCCCGAGCGGGTGGATCCGCGAGATGCGCTGGTCAGCCGGGATGGCATGGTCCTCGGTGAGTTGCCGGTGGGCTCGGTGATCGGGACGTCGTCGCCGCGTCGGGCCGCGCAGCTTAGAGCACTGGGTCTCGGTTTGGAAATTCGCCCCCTTCGAGGCAACCTTGATTCTCGGTTGGGCAAAGTCGCGAACGGTGAACTGGACGCGGTGGTCGTCGCCCGAGCCGGACTGGTACGCATCGGCCGCGCCGATGTCGTCACCGAGGCACTGGACCCCGTGGTCATGGTGCCCGCGCCGGCGCAGGGGGCACTGGCCGTCGAGTGCCGCGCCGACGATGCCGAACTGGTGAGAATCCTCGCTGAGTTGGACGACCCGTCCACCCGAGCGGCGGTCGACGCCGAACGCGCGGTGCTCGCGGCCCTGGAGGCCGGGTGCACGGCACCGGTCGGCGCCATCGCCGAGGTGGTCGAATCGCTCGATGACGCCGGGCGCATCTTCGCCGAACTGTCGCTCCGCGCGGTGGTGGCGGCCGAGGACGGATCAGAAGTGATCCGCGCTTCGGCGGTGGGTCCGGTCGATCGGGCCGCCGAGCTGGGCAGGGATCTCGCCGCCGAACTGCTGGAGCTCGGTGCCGCCGCACTCGTCGGACCGGAGTCGTGACCTACGACCCCGCCTGACGGCTCCCGCGTGAACGAACTGCAGCCCCGCGGGCGGGGCAGGAGAGTGCTGACGCATGAGCCGTACCAAGAATGCTAATCCCGGCCGGATTCTGTTCGTGGGGTCGGGTCCCGGTAACCCGGATCTGCTGACTGTGCGCGGCAAAGAAGTACTGGTCAACGCGACGGTCGCCTTCGTCGATCCCGACGTGCCCGCCTCGATCGTGGGCCTGATCGGCTCCGCGCACAGCGTCGCCGCCGAGGTCCCCGAACGCGCCGGCCGCAAGGCCGCCGCCGACACCGAGCCGCCGGCCCCGGTCGAGGAGACCGAGCAGGTGGTGCGACCGGCACTGGGCGACCCGGCGCAGGTCGCCAAGACCCTCGTCACCACGGCGCGCACCGGCGTCGACGTGGTGCGCGTGGTGTCCGGTGATCCGATGACCACCGACGTGGTGCTCGCCGAGATCACCGCCGTGGCCCGCACCACCGTCGCCTTCGAGGTGCTTCCCGGACTGCCGCACGCGGCCGTCGTGCCGGGTTTCGCGGGCCTGCCGCTCGGCTCCGGCCACACCGTCGCCGATGTGCGCGGCGAGGTCGACTGGGCGGCGCTGGCCGCCGCGCCGGGCCCCCTGGTGCTGCACGCCACCGACGGTCACCTCGGCGAGGTCGCGAGCGCGCTGACCGAGCACGGCCTCGCCGCGCAGACGCCGGTCGCCGTCACCGTCAACGGCACCACCTGCCAGCAGCGCACCGTGGAGACCACCCTCGCGGCGCTCACCGAGCAGGCGGCCGGCCTGGCCGGCTCGCTGATCCTGACCGTCGGCAAGCTCGTCGGCCAGCGCGCCAAGTTCTCCTGGTGGGAGTCGCGGGCCCTGTACGGCTGGACCGTGCTGGTGCCGCGCACCAAGGACCAGGCCGCCGACATGAGCGAGCGGCTGATCGGGCACGGCGCCATCCCGCGCGAGGTCCCGACCATCGCCGTCGAGCCGCCGCGCAGCCCGGCCCAGATGGAGCGCGCGGTCAAGGGCCTGGTCGACGGCCGCTACCAGTGGATCGTCTTCACCTCCACCAACGCCGTCCGCGCGGTCTGGGAGAAGTTCGCCGAATTCGGCCTGGACGCCCGCGCCTTCTCCGGCGTCAAGATCGCCTGCGTCGGCGAGGCGACCGCCGCCAAGGTCCGCTCCTTCGGCGTCGAACCCGAGCTGCTGCCGACCGGCGAGCAGTCGTCGCTCGGCCTGCTGGAGGTCTTCCCGCCCTACGACGAGATCTTCGACCCGGTCGACCGAATCCTGCTGCCGCGTGCCGACATCGCCACCGAGACGCTGTCCGAGGGCCTGCGTGAGCGCGGCTGGGAGATCGACGACGTCACCGCGTACCGCACCGTGGGGGGGGCCCCGCCGCCCGCCGAGACCCGCGAGATGATCAAGACCGGCGGTTTCGACGCGGTCTGCTTCACCTCGAGTTCGACGGTCCGGAACCTGGTCGGCATCGCGGGCAAGCCGCACGCGCGCACCATCGTCGCCTGCATCGGCCCGAAGACCGCCGAGACGGCCATCGAGTTCGGGCTGCGCGTGGACGTGCGCCCGGAGAACGCCTCGATCCCGGATCTGGTCGACGCGCTCGCCGCGCACGCCGCCGCGCTGCGTGCCGAGGGGGCGCTGCCGCCGCCGCGGAAGAAGTCGCGCCGCTCGCGGTCCTGATCCCGGGCCCGTTCAGCCCGCTCTCAGTGTCGACTTCGTACGATTGAGGGCATGGATCGTCCCGTGATTCGTCCCCGCCGCCTGCGCGGCACCCCCGCCATGCGGCGGCTCGTCGCGCAGACCCGGCTCGATCCGGCGCAGCTGGTGCTGCCGATGTTCGTCGCCGACGGCATCGACGCGCCGCGGGCCATCGTCTCGATGCCCGGCGTGGTGAACCACACGCTCGACTCGCTCCGCGTCGCCGCCCGTGCGGCCGTCGACGCCGGTGTCGGCGGCCTGATGCTGTTCGGCGTGCCGAAACCCGAGGACAAGGACGCGAGCGGGTCGTGCGGGGCGCGCCCGGACGGCATCCTGAACCGCGCGCTGAGCGTGCTGCGGGCGGACCTCGGCGACACTACGGTCCTGATGGCCGACACCTGCCTGGACGAGTTCACCGATCACGGCCACTGCGGCGTGCTCGACGCCGACGGCCGCGTCGACAACGACGCGACGCTGGAGCTGTACCGCGAACTGGCGGTCTCCCAGGCGCGCGCCGGGGCGCACGTCGTCGCCCCGAGCGGCATGATGGACGGCCAGGTCGCCGCGATCCGGGACGCGCTCGACACCGCCGGGTTCTCCGGCGTCTCGATCCTCGCGTACACCGCCAAGTACGCGTCGGCCTTCTACGGCCCGTTCCGCGAGGCCGTCGGGTCGTCGCTGGAGGGGGATCGTCGTACCTACCAGCAGGATCCGGCCAACCGCAGCGAGGCGGTGCGCGAACTGCTCGCCGACCTCGACGAGGGCGCCGACATGGTGATGGTGAAGCCGGCGATGAGCTACCTGGACATCGTGCGCGACGTCGCCGACCTGTCGGACCGGCCGGTCGCGGCCTATCAGATCTCCGGTGAGTACTCGATGATCTGTGCCGCCGCCGAGCGCGGCTGGATCGACCGGGAGGCCGCCCTCGACGAGGCCGTGCTGTCGATCGTGCGGGCCGGTGCGTCGATCGTGCTGACCTATGCCGCGGTCGAACTCGCCGGCCGACTCTCCGCCATCCACCTGACTAACCTGTAAATCATGACCGTCCCGTCGCTGCCTCCGCGCGCCCCGGCACCGCCGGTGCCGTCGGCCGGCCCCGGGGAGCGCCCGGCCCGCCCGGAGAGCGTGACCGCGGTCCTGCAGCTGGCGCCGGTCTCGATCGCCGCGGGGCTGGTCGCGTTCATCGGCGACTACCCGTCGGTGCGGGCGCAGGCGCGCGAGTCCGCGCAGAAGTACGCCGCGCAGCAGGGCAGACCGGAGTCGGCCGACGGCTACCAGACGATGCTGGCGCTCGGCAGCATGGTGGTCTCGGCGGTCATCGTCCTCGGCGTGGTGGCGGTGGCGCTCACGATGATGCTGCGCGGCCATCGGTGGGCGCGGATGCTCGTCGGGCTGCTCGGCGCGGTGACCGCGGTGACGATGGTGTTCGACGTGGCCGGCATCGATTTCGGGCTGTCGAACGGTGCCGCCGATGTGCCGCTGCCCGCCTGGGCGACGGTCGCCCAGATCGTCGGCGGAGTCGCCGCGATCGGTATCGCGGTGGCCGCGATGCACCCGGATACCATGCGCTATGTCGATACGCTGGCCAAGCGGCGCGGCCGCACCACCAGTTCAGGACGAGGGAGTCGATCATGACCGATGCGGCGACGGCGAAGCCGGATCCCGCGCGACGGCCGAACACGGTGCGGTGGGCGCTGCGGCTGTGGCTGACCTCCGGTGTCCTGCTGATGATTCTCGGCGTGATCTCGATCATCACGTCCGCGTTCGGTGCGGGCTGGCATCTCGGTGATCTCGCGGTCGCGGTGATCGTCGTCGGTATCGGCCTGGTGTACGCGTCGCTCGCACGCAAGGCCTACTGCCAGCCCCAGTGGCGGGGCTCGCTGGCCGCGTTGACCGTGGTGGTCGTGATCATGGTGCTGGTGCTGACCATCGGCTATCAGTCACCCGGGCTGGCCGTGGTCCTCGCCGCCGCGGTGGTCGGTCTGGCCGGGTCGATCCTGGCCTACCGGCCGGACGCCGATGCGTGGTTCAACTGCCGGCTGAACCGCCTGGCGGCCGCCGCCGGGTCCGGGAAGGACGAGTAGTGGCGGACGACGCCGATCGCGCCGAGCACGATGATCGAGCCGAGCACGATGATCGAGCCGAGCATGATGATCGAGCGGAGTCGAGATCAGACGACGCCGATCGAGCAGAGCCACCCCTTGACGGTCGCCCTTCGACCGCGTGTCGTCGCACGCTCCGCCACGCATGCTCAGGACCCGCGGAGTCGAGATCGGCCCGCGCCGATCGAGCGAGAGCCCGCCGGGGGCCCGCCGAAGAGGCGGGATCGGAAGAGTCCGACGCCGTCGCCGATGAACCGGTCGTCGACGAGGGCGAAGTCCTGTTCTACGAGCCGGGCGGCAGCTGGCGGGTAGTCGCGATCGGTCCGGTCCTGATCGGCGCGATCCTCATCATGGAGATATTCGGCAAGGGACAGGTGCATTGGCCGGTCCTGTCGATCTTCTTCGTCATCCTGGTGGGCTTCTCGGCATTGCAGGTGGTGGCCGCGCGCCAGCACGTCAGCGTGCGGCTGACGGAGACCACGCTGCGCCAGGGCGCGCAGACCATCCCGCTCAGCGCGATCGCCGAGGTGTACCCGGAGAACCGGGGCGGTGAGCACCAGAAGTGGGAGAGCGCCCGCGCTCTCGGCGAGCTTCCCGGCGTGCCGCGCCGGCGCAAGGGCGTCGGGGTGAAGCTGAAGAACGGGAAGCTGGCGCAGGCCTGGGCGCGTGACGTCGACCGCTTCCGGACCGAGCTCACCGAGGCGCATCTCGCGGTGAAGATGGGCCTGGAGCCGAAGAAGCGGTCGTGACCCGGCGTCGCTGGATGCTGCTCTCGGCGGTGGTGCTGGTCGTGCCGGTCGTGATCGCGGTGGTGCTGGTGGTCCGCCGGCCCGCGGAGCCGGTCGAGGCTTCGCCGTCGACCTCCCAGACCGGCGAGCCGTCCGCGGCCGTCCACGCCCACCTTGGCGACAGCTACGCCGCGGGCACCGGGTTGAAGCCGCTGGTGCCCGACTCGTCGCTGCTCTGCCAGCGCGGCACCGCGAACTTCGGCGAACTCCTGGCCCGGCGGCGCGGCTGGGCGCTGACCGACGTCTCCTGCGCCGGTGCCACCACGGCGAACCTGCAGGAGGGCCAGTACGAGGGCGTCGGCCCGCAACTCGATGCCCTGTCGCC
Organism: Gordonia marina; assembly: GCF_052036135.1. Lineage (NCBI taxonomy): Bacteria > Bacillati > Actinomycetota > Actinomycetes > Mycobacteriales > Gordoniaceae > Gordonia > Gordonia marina. The sequence goes on along the minus strand of NZ_JBPSDN010000013.1, from coordinate 29,350 downwards.
GAAGACCGAGACCGTCACGCTCACCCTCGGCGGCAACGACGCGAAGCTGTTCTCCACGGTGGTCGGGGAGTGCACCCGTCTCGGCCGCACCGATCCGTCGGGCGCCCCGTGCCGCCGCAGCCTGGGCGACACCCTGACCGCGGCGATCTCGACACAGGTGCGGCCCGCCTTGACCTCCGGTTTCCGGGAGATCGCCGCGCACGCACCGCACGCGCGGGTGTTCGTGGTCGGCTACCCGTGGCTGCTGTCGGCGAGCGGCTGCTTCGACGTGATCCCGATCGCCGCCGGCGACGTGTCGTACGTGCGGGGTGTCCAGCGGCAGCTGAACGACGCCGTGCGCGAGGCCGCGAAGGACGCGGGAGTGGTCTACGTGGACATGTCGCGGCGCTCGGCCGGGCACGACGCCTGCGCGGGCCCGGCACGCTGGATCACCCCGGTCGGCAACGGCGTCGGCTCGATGCACCCCAACGCCGCGGGCCAGGCGGCCATGGCCGACGCCGTCGCCGCCGCGATGGCCGGTCACTGATCCGGGCCGGTGCAGCTGCCTGCCGGTGACGCCGGGCTGGTCGTGCACGACCGGAAGGAGGATCCTAGACCTATGAGCACGAGCCTGGACCCGTCGACCGAGACGGCGGTCACCACCTACGCGGATTTCGCGCGGCTGTGGCGCGCTCGTGCGGATCTTCGGGGTGACCCGTCATTCGCCGTCCGGGTGCTGAGGGAGAGCGTGCTGCAAGCTCAGCGAATGCCTCCCGGCCCGGAGTTGGACCGATTTCATGCCGAGCCGCCGGCCGTCGGCTCGACCGGCTGGGATGCGCTGGTGGCCGGCGCGGCGGTGTTCACCGGTGCGGGCCGGGTATCGCGTGGCGTGCTGGACTGGACGCGATCGCCGGATCGATGGAGTCGCGAACTGTTCGATCCCCTCGGCGTGCCCGCGAAGTATCTCCTTCTCGAAAGCCTCCGCACGCCTGCCGCGCTTCGTGAGCGGAACGTCATCTTGTCCATCGGTAACCTGCAGGGGGTGTGATCGAGGTGCCCGAGATCGAATTCACCGCGGACCAGATCGACGAACTCCTCGGTGCGCTGGAGGAGGAACTGCGTCGGCGCGGTCTGGCGGGGATCATCTTCATCGTCGGCGGTGCCGCCATGGCGCTGGCCTACAACGCATCGCGATCGACCGGCGACATCGACGGTGTTCTGCGCCCGCGCGACGATCTACTGGCGGCGGCGGATGCGGTCGCCGCCGAGCGCGGCCTCCCGAAACACTGGCTATCCGACGGTGTCACGCAGATACACATGCCTGATCGCGCCGATCCAGCCCCCATCACCCGGGTGATCGGCCCGGCACTCACCATCGAGATCGCCTCCGCGGAGTATGTTCTCGCGATGAAGGCGATGTCGACGCGGCACTCCGACGGCGACCTTCGGGACGCCGCCGAACTCTGCCGCCTCCTCGGGATTTCCGACGAGCACCAGATCGAGCAGACGGTCCGGAGGTTCTACGGCGGCGACGTCTCGGTATTCGGTGCGCAAGAACTGTGGTTCGACAGGATCGCCGAGCGGGTCCGCGACGAGTGACGGGCGCCGGCGATCCGGGGCTTCCGCAGTGAGATGCATCCCCCGAAAACGCCCGGAGCTGGCCTTCCGGTCGCGCGCGATTGGGAGCCCGCGCACACATTTGGAACACTGGAGGTCATGGTCCGTCCTTCTGCCCTCCCCGAGCAGGCCACCGTCGTCAGTGCCGGGCTCTTCGCCCGGGCGAGCGACGCCATCCCGGGCGGGGTGAACTCGCCGGTCCGCGCGTTCTCCGCGGTGGGCGGAACACCCCGCTTCATCAAGTCCGCGTCCGGATACACGCTGACCGACGTCGACGACAATCGGTACGTCGATCTGGTGTGCTCGTGGGGGCCGATGATCCTCGGCCACGCCCACCCGGCGGTCGTGGATGCGGTGCGCACGGCGGCGACGAGCGGACTCAGCTTCGGCGCCCCGACCGAGGCGGAGATCGCCCTGGCCGAGGCGATCATCGGGCGCGTCGACCCGGTCGAGCGCGTCCGGCTGGTCAACTCGGGCACCGAGGCCACCATGTCCGCGGTACGACTCGCCCGCGGCTTCACCGGCCGCAGCAAGATCATCAAGTTCGCCGGCTGCTACCACGGCCACGTCGACGCTCTGCTGGCCGACGCCGGCTCGGGTGTCGCCACCCTGGGCCTGCCGACCTCGCCGGGTGTCACCGGGGCCTCCGCGCACGACACGCTCGTCCTGCCCTACAACGACCTCGACGCGGTGGCGCAGGCCTTCGAGTTGCACGGCGACGACATCGCCGCGGTGATCACCGAGGCCGCCGCGGGCAACATGGGCGCCGTCGCCCCGCTACCCGGCTTCAACGCCGGCCTGCGCGAGCTCACCCGCCGTCACGGCGCACTGCTGATCATGGACGAGGTGATGACCGGGTTCCGGGTCAGCCCGTCCGGCTACTACGGGCTCGACGGCGTGGCCGGTGACCTCTACACCTTCGGCAAGGTGATGAGCGGCGGCCTGCCCGCCGCGGCCTTCGGCGGCCGCGCCGACGTCATGAATCACCTCGCCCCGGTCGGTCCCGTCTATCAGGCGGGCACCCTCTCCGGGAACCCGGTGGCCGTCGCCGCCGGCCTCGCCACGCTCGAGCACGCGACCGCCGAGGTCTACGCCGCGCTCGACGCCAACTCGCTGCGTCTGCAAGCGCTGCTGGGCGAGGAACTGACCAAGGCAGGCGTGGCCCATCGCGTGCAGGCCGCGGGCAACCTGTTCAGCGTGTTCTTCCTCGACGACGCGTCGTTCCCTTCGACAGGCTCAGGGGGCGGTGGCCAGATCGCCGACTATGCGTCGGTGAAGGCCACCCAGACCTGGCGCTTCGCGCCCTTCTTCCACGCCCTGCTGGCCGGGGGCGTGTACCCGCCGCCGAGCGCCTTCGAGGCGTGGTTCGTATCCGCGGCACTCGACGACGACGCCTTCGCGCGCATCGCCGATGCCCTTCCGGCCGCCGCGGCAGCGGCTGCCGCCGCCGTCCCACCGGCGGCCTCATGACCTGCCCAGTGGCTCGACAAGGAGCGAAATGAAGACGATCGTCCACATGATGCGCCACGGCGAGGTCTACAACCCCGACGGGATCCTGTACGGCCGGCTGCCGGGCTTCCGGCTCGCCGACAACGGCCGCGCGCAGGCGCAGGTGGTCGCCGACACCCTCGCTGACCACGACATCGCCGCCGTCTTCGCGTCGCCGCTGCAGCGTGCCCAGGAGACGGCCACCCCGATCGCGTCGAGCCACGGCCTGACGATCCGCACCAACGACGACCTCATCGAGGCCGACAACCAGTTCGAGGGCCTGCGGGTCTCGGTCGGCGACGGCGCGCTCGGCAAGCCGCGGCACTGGGCCAAGCTGCGCGACCCGTTCACCCCGTCGTGGGGCGAGCCGTACATCCAGATCGCGCATCGCATGCTGTCGGCCGCCAACGTCGCGCGAGAGGCCGGCGCCGGCCACGAGGTGGTCTGTGTCAGCCACCAGCTGCCGGTCTACACCCTGCGCCGCTTCCTCGAGGGCCGTCGTCTGTGGCACGACCCCCGCGTCCGGCAGTGCTCGCTCGCCTCGCTGACCAGCCTCATCTACGACGGCGACGAGCTCGTCGACATCGTCTACACCGAGCCGGCCGGCGCCTCCGATCCCCGGATCACCGGCGCGTGAACGGCGTGCATCCCGCTGCCGGGCGCCGCATCCTGGTCGCGCTTACGGCGCTGATCTGCGGCGCGCTGGTGATCAGCGGCTGCAGCACCGGCGACGACGCCGTGGTGCAGGGGCAGGGCAACCAGATCGTCGCCCCCGGCGGTAAGACGGTGATCACCTATGCCGCGAAGGATCGCAAGCCGATCGGCAACGTCTCCGGCCCCGACCTGCTGACCGGGCAGACGATCGACCTCGACTCGTACCGGGGCAAGGTCGTGGTGGTCAACGTGTGGGCGTCCTGGTGCCCGCCGTGCCGCAAGGAGGCGACCGACCTGGAGCAGGTGTTCACCCAGACGCAGGCCAAGGGTGTGCAGTTCGTGGGCATCAACTTCCGTGACGACAAGGGCTCCGCGCAGGACTTCGTCCGCGACCGCGGCCTCACCTACCCCTCGATCTACGACTACGGGGGGCGGAGCCTCGCGGCCCTGCGCGTCCCGGTCGGCGCCGTCCCCACCACCGTGGTCCTGGATCGGCGGTTGCGCCCGGCCGTCGTCTATCTGAAGTCGGTCGGCCCGGACGAGCTGCGCGACGCGATCGACCGCGTGCTCGCCGAGGAGCAGCCCGCGCAATGACGTCGATCCCGCTGGCGAGCGTCGCCGACACCTTCGCGAACACCGCGTCCTCCGGGCCGCTGCTGCTCGCGCTGGGGGTGTGCGTGCTCGTTGGCCTGGTGTCGTTCGCGTCGCCGTGCGTGGTGCCGCTGGTGCCCGGTTACCTGTCGTACCTGGCCGGACTCGTCGGTGCCGAGGCGCCGGCCGTGGTGCCGGGGGAGGCCCCCAAGAAGGGCCGGATGCGGGTGCTCGGCGCGGCGCTGCTGTTCGTGTTCGGGTTCACCGTGGTCTACGTGCTGATGACGGTGGCCTTCTTCGGGCTCACCGGCGCCCTGTACAACGAGGACCGCCTGCTGCTGTTGCAGCGGATCGGCGGCGTCGTCGTCATCCTGATGGGCCTGATCTTCCTCGGTGCCATCCCGATGCGGGACCGGCAGCTGCCGATCATGCAGATGTCCAACTGGATCGGCGCGCCGCTGCTCGGCGCCGTCTTCGCGATCGGCTGGATCCCCTGCAGCAGCGCGACCCTCAGCGCGGTGCTGCTGACCGCGCAGGGCACCGAGGGCATGACGGTGTTCCGCGGCACCCTGCTGGTGGCGGGCTACTGCTTCGGCCTCGGCCTGCCCTTCCTTATCCTGGCGTTCTCGTCGGCGTGGGCGGTCCGCAGCCTGGGCTTCCTGCGCCGCAACGCCCGCGTCATCCAGCTGGTCGGCGGCGCCCTGATGATCGTCGTCGGGGTGCTGCTGCTGTTCGGCTGGTGGAACGACATCGTCGACTGGATCCGGATGCGACTCGTCTTCGACATGGAGCTGCCGATATGACCGCCACTCTTCCGGCCCCGCCGCGCCCCGGCCCGGCCCGCCCGAATCCCGTCGTGCGCTGGGTGATCCGCCCGCTGCGCAAGGCGTGGCGCGAGCTGACCTCGATGCGCACCGCGCTGGCGCTGCTCTTCCTGCTCTCGCTCGCCGCGGTTCCCGGCGCGCTGCTCCCGCAGCGCGAGCTGAACGAGGCCAAGACCGAGCGCTACATCGCCGCCAAGGGCACCTTCGGGGTCTGGATGGACCGTGTCGGCCTGTTCCACGTCTTCTCGTCGCCCTGGTTCACCGCCATCTACCTGCTGCTGTTCATCTCCCTCGTCGGCTGCATCACGCCGCGGATCTGGGAGTTCTACCAGCAACTCCGCGCCCAGCCGGTGCCCGCGCCACGCAATCTCAAGCGGCTCCCGCGGCACATCACCGAGACCGTCGACGGCACCCCCGACGAGCTGGCCGACCGGATCGGCACCAACCTGCGCGGCTGGCGCAAGAGAACCCGGACCATCGAGCCGAACAAGCAGTACCCGGACGGCGCCGTCGAGATATCCGCGGAGAAGGGCTACCTGCGCGAGGCCGGGAACCTGGTGTTCCACATCGCGCTGGTCGCCATGCTGGTGTCGATCGCCCTCGGCAAGCTGTGGGGCTACGAGGGCACCCGCACGCTCGTCGCCGGCGACGACCAGGTCCTCTGCAACACCTCCACCGCCGTGTACGACTCGTTCCGCTCCGGCGCCATGGTCGACGGCACCGGCATGGGCGGCTTCTGCATCAAGGTCGACGACTTCGAGGCCACCTTCCTGCCCAACGGCCAGCCGGACATGTACACCTCCAAGGTGTCGTACACGACCGACGTCAACGCGCCGGAGGACACCTGGAAGCGCACCACCATCAAGGTGAACCATCCGCTGCGGATGGACGGCGAGCGCATCTACGTGCTCGGCAACGGCTTCGCCCCCACCTTCACGGTGACCTTCCCGAACGGGGAGAAGCGCACCCAGACCGCCCCCTACCTGCCGCAGTCCACCCAGACCATGCTGTCGGAGGGGGCGATGCGCTTCGACACCCCGGCCGGGATGTATCCGGATGAGGACACCCGCCGCAAGCACCAGATCGCGATCGACGGCCTGTTCGCCCCGGACCCCGTCTACCACTCGACGCTGCTGATGTCGCAGTCGGCGATCGTGCACGACCCGGCCGTCGCCATCCGCGTCTACGAGGGCGACGCCGGTCTCGACACCGGCCGCGCGCAGAGCGTCTACACCCTCGACCGCGACCTGATCGACCAGGGCCGGCTGGTCCGCAAGGCCTCGGTCAACCTGACCGTCGGACAGTCCACCACCATCCCGGGCCCCTCCGGCGACACCGTCGTCACCTTCGACGGCTACAAGCGCTGGGTGTCCATGCAGGTCAGCTACGACCCCGGCCAGGACTGGGTGCTGGTCTCGGCGATCGTCATGCTGGTCGGACTGGTGGTCTCGCTGGTGATCCGGCGTCGCCGGATCTGGGTCCGGCTTGTCCCGATTGCTCCCGGAACCGTCGACGACGATGGACCGCACGGCGATCAGCGACGTACTGTAGTAGAGGTGGCCGGGCTGGCCCGGACCGATCAGGCCGGCTGGGGCGAGGGCTTCGAGGAACAGGCCCGCGGGCTGCTGGTCGAGGGCGGCCGTGCCGCCGTCGGCAAGTTGTGAGTTCAGAGGCACGAGTGGAGAACTGAGGAGTCGGGCACGTGAACACGGACATGGCCGCCTACGTCAACGAGACGCTGGGCCGCTACTCGGATCTGCTGTACGGGACCGCACTGGGCGTCTACATCCTCGCGATGCTGATGTTCCTGATCGCGCTGGGCATGCAGAGCACCAACAAGAAGGCGTTCGCCGAGGTGGCGGTGGCCGACCGGGAACTCGTCGGTGCCGCCGCCGGCTCCACGGCCGGTTCGGTGCCCATCGCCGGGGACCGCACCCCGGGCCGGATCGCCGGACCGGAACGCAAGCCCCGTCGCCCCCGCGCCGCGGTGCTCAGCGCCGCCGCCTACCCGGTGGTCTTCGTCGGCATCGCCGCGCAGATCGCGTCGATCGTGCTGCGCGGCCTGGCGACCGAACGCATGCCGTGGGGCAACATGTTCGAGTTCATCTCGCTGACATGCGCCGCCGTCGTCGTCGGTGGACTGGTCGCCCTGCGTAAGGCCGAGTACCGGCCGCTGATGGGCGTGGTGCTGGTGCCCGTCAGCCTGATGATGTTCATCGCGGGTAAATGGCTGTACGCCCAGGCGGCACCGGTGGTGCCGTCGCTCAAGTCGTACTGGCTGGCGATCCACGTCTCGGTGATCTCGATCTCGTCCGGCATTCTGCTGGTGTCCGGTGTCCTGAGCCTGTTGTTCCTGGCGCGCGAGCGCTGGCCCGAGCGGACCGACTTCCTGCCCCCGGCCGCCGCGATGGACCGCGTCGCCTACAAGTGCGTCGTCGTCGCGTTCCCGCTGTTCGGCCTGGGCGTCGTGTTCGGAGCGATCTGGGCCGAGTCGGCCTGGGGCCGGTTCTGGGGCTGGGACCCCAAGGAGGTCGTGAGCTTCATCGCGTGGATCGTCTACGCCGCCTACCTGCACGCCCGGGCGACCGCGGGCTGGCGCACCGCCGCCGCCTGGATCAACGTCGCCGGCTTCGCGACCCTGCTGTTCAACCTGTTCGCGATCAACCTGGTGGTCTCCGGCCTGCACTCGTATGCCGGAGTCAGCTGACACCGAACCCGCGAAGGGGCGAGAGCCCAGAGCTCGTCGAGCCGATCGAGACAGTAGGCGAGATCGTGCCTGGCCCTGAGCGGTCGAAGGGGCGAGACCCCTATAGCTCGTTGAGCCGGTCGGGCCGCCAAGCAAAGATCGAGACCCCCATAGCTCATTTGAGCCGATCGAGCCGCGAAGCAAAAATCGAGACCCCTGTAGCTCATTGAGCCGATCGAGCCGCTAGGCGAGATCGAGTCGAAATGATCCAACCGAAATGGAGAATGAATTGAAGAATGTCGGAGTGATCGGCGGCGGCACCATGGGCGCCGGTATCGCCGAGGTCCTGGCCAAGGCCGGATCGACCGTCCGCGTCCTCGAGCGCGCGGAGGCCGTCGACGCCGCCCAGGAGCGGATCGCCAAGAGCCTGGCGCGTGGCGTCAAGGCCGGCAAGCTGAGCCAGGAAGACGCCGACGCCGCCCTCGCGCGCGTCACCGTCACCACCGAGATCGACACCTTCGCCGACAGCGACCTGGTGATCGAGGCGATGCCGGAGATCGAGTCGCTGAAGCTGGAGTACTTCCACAAGCTCGACGAGATCATCCGCCAGGACGCGATCCTGGCGACCAACACGTCGTCGATCCCGGTGATCCGCCTGGCGAACGCCACCAAGCACCCCGAGCGCGTGCTCGGCATGCACTTCTTCAACCCGGTGCCGGTGATGCCGCTCGTCGAGATCGTCACCACCCTCAAGGTGGACCGCGCCGTGGTCGACAAGGTGGCCGCGTTCGCGACGGACACCCTCGGCAAGCGCACCATCGAGTCCAAGGACCAGGCCGGCTTCATCGTCAACGCGCTGCTGATCCCGTACCTGACGAACGCGATCCGCATGTACGAGTCGGGCTTCGCCAGCGCCGAGGACATCGACGCGGGCATGGTCAACGGCTGCGGCCATCCGATGGGCCCGCTGCGCCTGTGCGACACCGTCGGCCTCGACATCTGCTTGGCGGTCGCCGAGTCGCTGTTCGCCGAGTTCGGCCAGCCGCACTACGCTCCGCCGGTGCTGCTGCGCCGCATGGTCGATGCCGGCTACCTGGGCCGCAAGACCGGTCGCGGCTTCTACGACTACGCCAAGTAGATCCCGGATCTGTCCTGACCGTGACGTCACCCGGGCGGCGGCGCCGTCATCGCCCCGGAAGCCCAGGCCGGGTCCGCCGGCCGCGGACGCTACGTCACAGTCGGGACAAGACGACAACGTGAAAGGGCGCCCACGGATCTCCATGGGCGCCCTTTCACGTCGCGATCACAGCTTGCGCAGGAACTCGGGATCGTCGTCCGGGCCGCGCGGTGCATCGCGTCGCGGAGTCGGGGCCTTGGGCGACCGCGCGATCCGCCAGACGACGAAAGCCACCGCGATCACCACGATGAGGACGTACACGAGAGGCATTCCTCCACGGTACCCGTCGCGGCGGCGGGGACGGTCGGCTCAGCGGTTGAGCAGCGCCACCACGTCGGCCTCGCGGAAGCGGCGATGTCCGCCGGGCGTCCGGATCGAGGGCAGCACACCGGTGCTGGCCCAGCGGGCGACGGTCTTGGGATTCACGTTGAACATCTCGGCGACCTGACCCGGCGTCAGATTGTGCTGGCGTGCCAGGGTCGGGGTGATCTGGGTGGGATTCTCGGCGATGGTCATCGCTGCCTCCATTGGTTCGACGTGAACATGTCCCGTCGGGACGTTCTGTTGGTCGACTCCATAAGTACACCGCGAAGTACCAGGTGCTCGAATGGTCAGTAAACGGTAAAGAGTCGGTAATGTCCGACTGGCGAGGTTCTGTTTCGGCCCCGGCAGCGCGGCGACGTAGGCTGAGGGGCATGACTGACGACCAGGCCGGATCCGCTCGCGGCGACCTTTCGAGCACCGACGAAGCCCCCGCGAAGAAGGCGACGATCGGCTCGCTGATCGGCTGGATCGCGCTGTACTCGGCGGTCCGGCTGGGCCTGGTGGTGGTGATCGCTTTACTCATCATCGGCGTCGGGCTGCTCTTCGGCGTCAAGGTCTGGGTGGTCGCCGCCCTCGCGTTCGGCGTGGTGATCGCGATCCCGCTCGGCATGGTGCTGTTCAAGCCGCTGCGTCTCAAAGTCAATGCGCAGATCACCGAGATCGACGCGGACCGCGCCGCGCGCAAGTCCGACCTTCACGCCCGGCTGCGCGGCGACGGGCAGTAGACGTGGCGCTCGTCGAGGCGACCGACCTGGTTCGCGAGTACCGGATGGGTACCGAATCGGTCCGGGCCCTCGACGGAGCGAGCCTGCGGCTGGACGGCGGCCAGTTCGTCTCGGTGATCGGCCCGTCCGGGGCGGGCAAGTCGACGCTGCTGCACATCCTCGGGGCGCTCGACACCCCCACCTCCGGATCGATCGTCGTCGACGGGGTGGAACTGGGGTCGCTGAACGACGACGCCGCCTCCGAGTTCCGGCGCCACCGCGTCGGGTTCATCTTCCAGTTCTTCAACCTGGTCCCGACGCTGTCGGCGTGGGAGAACGTCGCCCTGCCGAAGCTGCTCGACTCGACCTCGCTGGCCGCCGCGAAACCCCGCGCGGTGGAGCTGATGGAGCGGGTCGGGCTCGGGGGCCGCATCGATCATCGCCCGGCCGAACTGTCCGGTGGACAGATGCAGCGGGTCGCCATCGCGCGCTCGCTGATCATGGACCCGAAGATCGTGCTGGCCGACGAGCCGACCGGCAACCTGGACTCCAAGACCGGCGAAGACGTGCTCGAACTCCTCGCCGAGGTCGCGCACGACCGGCCCGATCGCCTGGTGCTGATGGTCACGCACGACGCGCATGCCGCCGACTTCAGCGACCGGGTGATCACCGTCCGCGACGGCAAGGTCATCGATCCGTCCGAGGAGGGGGCGACAATCCCCGCGACGGCGGCCCTTCGACCGCGCGTCGTCGCAAGCTCCGCCACGCGAGCCCAGGACCCGCTTCGACCGCGCGTCGTCGCAAGCTCCGACATGGGCGCTCAGGACCCGCGGAGCCGAGATCACGCGCTACCGGTCCCCGGCGCACCGTGGATGACCGGCCCCATTCCCCGCGTCGGCGACAGCGGCCGGCACCGGGCGGAATGACGTGCCCCGCTCACCGGCGCGCCCCTCGTTCTTCGCCGGGGCCCGGGCCGCGCTGACCCGGGTCCGGGTCCTCAACCTACGCGAACTGGCCGGGCATCGGCTGCGGGTGATCACCTCGCTGATCGTGGTCGTGGTGTCGTCCGGCCTGCTGATCGCGGTCCTCGGGGCATACGGCTCGATGTCGGAGACGGTGCGCCAGTTCAATGCCGCGATCTCCGGGAACGCCACCGTCGAGGTCGCCGCCATCGCCGACACCGGCGTGGACGACGATCTCATCGGCGAACTCCGCGAGAAGGTCACCGACGCGAAGGCCGTCGTGCCGCTGGTGCGCGGCACCGTGATGATCGACGGCCGACAGACCACGCTCCTCGGCTCGGATGCGCGCGTCGCCTCGCTGTCGCCGAAACTGCGCGCCGCGATGGGCTCGGGCCGGTCGATCGACCTGAACGCGCTCGACGACGGGATCTTCGCCGGCCGTGCCACCGGGCTGCACAAGGACCAGCGCCTGTCGATCAGCGGTGTCGACGTCCGGGTGCTCGACGTGATCGACGATTCCGGCACCGACGTCCTCAACGGCGGACGCTTCGTCTTCGCCTACCTCGGCCTGGCGCAGCGTCTCGCCGGTCTCGGGGGAGCGGTCGACTCCATCATGATCGTGCCCGAGCCCGGGGTGTCCGACGCGGCGCTGCGGACCCAGGTGGCGGGGGTCGTCGACGGCCGGGCCAGCGTGGTGAACCCGGACTTCCGGGTCAAACAGGCCGAAGTGGCGAGCTCGGTGACCCGCGATTCGACCCTGCTGGTCTCGCTCGTGTCGCTGATCATCGCCGGTTTCCTGGTCTTCAACACGATGAACATGGCCGTCGCCTCGCGGCGGCAGTCCCTCGCCATGATCCGTGCGCTCGGCGCGCGCCGCCGCCACCTGGTGGGCGACCTGCTCGCCGAATCGGCGGTCTTCGGTCTGGCCGGCGGCCTCCTCGGCGTGCCGGTCGGCATCCTCGCCGGGCGCTGGGCCGTCGGACGACTGCCCAACGCGGTCGGGTCGACGACGCTGCAGGTGGCCTACCACCTACCGTGGTATGCCGCGCCCCTCGCCGTCGCGGCCTGCGTGATGGCGTGTATCGGGGCCACCGCCCTGGCGGCCCGGTCGGTGTTCGCGGTCGATCCGGTCGAGGCGATGGTCCCCGGGGCCGCCGCCGACGCCGAACCGCCGAATCGCCGCCTGCTGATCGGGGCGGTCGTGCTGGGTGCGGCGACCGTGATCGGTGCCTTCGTGATGGCGCGGACGGCGCAGGGCCAGATCGCACTCCTCGCCGGAGCCGTCTACGCGATCGGCGGTATCGTCGTGTGCTTCGGTCTGACGGTGCCGATGGTGCGCGGGGTGGTGGCGGTCTCCCGCTGGTTCCGCGGGCCCGGCCGGCTGGCCGCGGTCAACTCCGAGAGGGCGCCGCGCCGGGTCTGGGCCACGGTGATGACCGTCGCCGTGGCGATCGCCGTCGGGATCGGCATCTCGGGTGCCCTCAGCAACATGGTCGGCTCCATCTCCAACTCGCTCGCCGGACTGAGCGATCCGGACATCTATGTGTCGTCGCGCGACGCGAACGACGTCCCCGTCGGCCCGATCCTCAACCCGGAGATCGCCGAGCAGGTGGCGCGGGTGCCGGGCGTCGACCGGGTGGTCGGAGGGCAGTGGGCCACGGTCAACCTCGGCGACGCGCGCGCTCTGCTGCAGGGGCTGGAACCGGGTTCGGCGGCGCCGTTCATCCGCAAGGCGTCACCCGAGGCGGTGCGGCAGACGCTCGACGGCGAGGGCATCCTGCTCTCCCGGGTGCTCGCCCGGACCCTGGATGTGAAGGTCGGCGACACGCTCCGGCTGGCGACGCCGACCGGTTACCACGAGCTGGTCGTGCGCGACACGGTCAACTACGTGACCATCGACTCCGGGACCGGAGCGATCTCCTCGACGCTGATGGCCGAGTGGTTCGGCCGGCCCGGCAGCACGTACCTGCAGGTCTTTCTGAAGCCGGATACGGACGTCGCGCAGGCGAAGGCCCGGATCGGTGAGATCGCCGCGAAGTATCCGGGAGCGGGCGACCGGCCGGTCTACGTGTACACCGGCGCCCAGGCCCTGGCGGCGACGCAGCGGTCGGTGCAGCAGGCCGGGGCGTTCACCGTCGCGATCCAGTGGATCGTCGCCGGAGCCGCCGCGATCGCCTTGCTCAACACGCTGCTGCTGTCCGTCCTGGAACGACGCCGCGAGCTCGGCGTGCTCCGCGCCATGGGGGCGTCGCGGCGGTTCGTCACCCGGATGGTCCTGGCCGAGGCCGGATCGGTCGCCGTCGTCGGGGCGCTGATCGGCGTCGTCCTGGGGACGGGGCTGCACGTGATCGCCGACAAGATCCTCGCCGAGACCACGTCCATCGACATCATCTACCGCCCGCTGTGGTCGTCGGCGGGTTACGTCGCCACCGCGGCCGCCCTGTGTCTGCTCGGCGCGATCGTCCCCGCCGCACGCGCCGCCCGGATGAACATCAGCGAGTCGATCCTCTCGGAGTGAGCCCGCCGCCGAACACGGCGGTCGGGCGGAAGCACTCCATGATGGTCCAGCGGAGCACCATGCCGGGTGAGCGAAGCACCATGCCGGTCGAGCGAAGTCGAGACCTCGTCAATAAATCTTGACAACTCGTTGATCGTCAACATAACCTGACACCATGCACGACGACGAGAAGTTGACAGCAGCACCCGAACACCGAGTATCGGAGGGCGACCAGGTCGCCGGAGCCGCCGCGAGCGGTGATCCGGCGGTAGGCCTCGCCGCGGTCCGGGCGCTGCGGACTCTCGCCGACCGACTGGAGGACGTCCAAGTCGCGAATGCCCGCTCCCAAGGGTGGAGCTGGCAGGCGATCGCCGACATCCTGCAGATCAGCCGGCAGGCCGTGCATCAGAAGCACTCCTATCGCGAGGCCGCTCCGCGCGACCACCGCGATACCGACTCGGCCGATGAGGCCGGAAAGGACGGCAGTCATGTTTGACGCCCGTTTCAACACAGATGACCGCGTCGTGATGATGTTCGCGACGCAGGAAGCCCGCGACCTCGGACACCGGGGCCTGGGCAACGACCACCTGATCCTCGGCATGCTCGGCAACGCGCGCAGTCCGCTGTTCACGCTGCTCGGCGAGCAGGGCCTGACCCTGGACGCCGCCCGCGAGGCGGTGCGCGAGTACCACGCCGAGCACACCGAGGACCTCGACGACGCCGAGGCCGCCACCGCGGCCGACCGCTACGAAGCCGACCGCGAGGCGCTCGCCAGCATCGGCATCGATCTCGACAAGGTCCGCGCCGCGGTGGGCGACCGCTTCGGCGAGGATCTCTCCGACAGTTGGGGCGAACGACGCGGCCGGGGCCGCGGCCGCGAGGGCGACGAACGCGGACGCGGGCGCGGTCGGGGACATGCGCACGGTCGCGGACGCGGGGGTTTCGGTCCCGGCGGGCGTGGCCGCGGCTTCGGGCCCGGCGGCTTCGGCCCCGGGTTCGAGGGCGGCCCGATCGGCGCCGGACCCGGCTTCGGGTTCGGCCCGGACGAGGACGGCCCGTGGGAGGGCGGTCGTGGACGGCGCGGCCCGCGCGGCCGCGGTGGGCGCCCCCGCTTCGGCGGCGCCACCCGTGACGCTCTCCGGGGCGCGGTGCAGCTGGCCCGCGAGCGCGGTGACCGCACCATCCGCGCGGAGTACGTGCTCCTCGGGATCCTCGACGTCGCCGATCCGGCGTCGACCGCGCTGATCACCTCGGCCACCACGGTCGACGCCCTGCGCGACGCGGTGCTGGCGAGCCTCCCCGAGGTTCCCGCCACCGCGTGATCCCCGTCGAGTCGAAGCCGGGTTCCCTTGATCGGGGGCCTGGCTTCGACTCGATCTCGCCCTATCGGGCTCGATCGGCTCAACCGGCGGGTGGCCCGGTCGGCTCAGTCGGCGGGTGGCCGTGATCGGCTCAGCCCTTCGACTTCGCTCAGGAACCGCCGGCGAGCGCGGCGTAGGCGTCGTGCAGCTGGGTCAGTGGAGCGCTGCGCAGGCTGCTCAGCGCGAACAACCGGTCGATCTGGTTCACCTGACTCCGCGCGCACGACGCCTGGGCGGCCCGCGCGTCCGGGTTCAGCGCGGCGATCCCGTCGAGGTACGCCCGCACGAGTTCCGGCGTCGTGGCGAGCGCGACCGACGGCAGACCGAGATTCCCGCGGTTCAGATTCAGCGTCGGCCGGAAGACGAAAGCCTGAACGCGGTTCGCGGGCTGGCTGCTCGGGCCGACGGAGAAGGTGAACGTCGACCCGCCGCCGCCGGGCACCGCGTGGTCGAACGGCGTGGTGACGGTCTGTGCGGCCATGGCGGGGGACGCGTCGGTGACCGCGGACAGCTTGATCGTGTAGTCACCGTCGATCGTCTCCGCGGGTTCGGCCGTGCGGGCGTCGAGCGCCGTCGAGTCGAAGCACGGCGCGAGGCTGTACGCCTCCAGAACCGCCGTGTCGATCGACGTGGTGCGCAGGTCGTCGCCGTGATTGCGGACGGCCACGTCGAGCGGTGTGGAGGTCGCGCCCTCGGCGACGGGCCAGACCTGCGTGCTGAACGTGGTCGACGTGATCTGCACCTTGTCGCGCGAGCCGATCACCCACAGCGCGATACCCGCGGCGATCGCCGCGACCACGATCAGCACCCCGATCGCGGTCCACACCGGATGTCTGATCGCGCCCGGATCGACGCGCTTGGTGTTTCCGGTCATCGTGGTACCTCCCGGGTCGGCTCGCGGATCAGGCCAGGCCGACGGCGACTCCCGTCGCGATCGCCCATACCAGCATCGCAAGACCGGTGGTGGCGAGGGAAGGGATCAGCGCACGACCCTGTCCGCCGGTCACGATCGGCCGGACCGCGACCGCCGCGAGCGGCAGCGCGAGCAGCCCGAACAGCGCCCACCAGGTCGCGGCGGCACCGATCCCCACGGTCACCGCGAACGGCACGACAAGCAGCACGACGAACAGGATCCGGGTCCAGCGATCGCCCAGCCGCACGGCGAGCGTCACCTTGCCCGATTCGGTGTCGGTCGGGATGTCGCGCAGATTGTTCGCGACCAGCACGGCGCTGGAGAAACAGCCGATCGCGACGGCACAGAGGACGCCGACGCCGTCGACGCTCCCGGCCACCACATACTGCGTGCCGCACACCGCGACCAGGCCGAAGAACACGAAGACCGCGATCTCGCCGAAGCCCAGGTAGCCGTACGGGCGGCTGCCGCCGGTGTAGAACCACGCGCCCAGGATGCAGAGCGCGCCGACCGCGAGCAGCCACCACGAGGTGGTCACCGAGACCGCGATACCGGCCACGGCGGCGACGCCGAGGCACACGAACGCGGCGGTCTTGACGGCTTGCGGGCTCGCCGCCCCGGAGCCGACCAGGCGGAGGGGGCCGACGCGGTCGTCGTCGGTGCCGCGGATGCCGTCGGAGTAGTCGTTGGCGAAGTTGACGCCGAGGATCAGCGCGACCGCGACCACCAGGGCCAGCGCGGCCTTCCACCACTGCACCTCGCCGACATAGGCGGCCGCCCCGGTGCCGACGACGACGGGGGCGATCGCATTCGGAAGGGTGCGGGGCCGGGCCCCTTCGATCCACTGACTCACGGTTGCCACTCGACAATCCTTTCACCGTGTCCGGTCGTCCGTCCTCGCGCCCCGACTTCTTGTGTCATCCGATGAGACGAATCCGGTAATTCATCCATTCGGGGTCTTACGGCCCTGGTGACGTCGGTGGTTTGCTCGACGCGTCAGCTGCGCGACGTCTCATCAGCCCTGTGACCGGACTCGCAGCTTCTCGTGTTGAAAGAGCTGTCGTGAATTCTCGGCCGAACCCCGCCCGGCACAGTCCGGGCCGCCGTCTCGCCGCCTCCGCCGTCGCCTGCGGGCTGTGCCTGGGAGCAGTCGCCCCGTATGCGCCGGCCGCCACCCCGTCGCCGGTGGCCGCGCTGAACGGCAGCGCGAACATCGCCTGGGAGACGGGAAGTGCGGCCCCGCGCAACGGTCTCCTCGGCCAGGTGCTGGACGAGAGCGGCGGGCGAGAGGCGATCGTCATCGTCACTCCCGGCACCGACGACACCGGCCTGCACCCGCGCATCGACGGCATCGTCGGCGGCCGCGCCGCCGGATACGTCCAGTACCCGGAGTCGTTCTGGCCCGTCATCGGCGGCAAGTCCGACGCCTTCCTCGGGCTGCCGTTCTTCGCGCCGACCTACCAGGACTCCCGGAAGGTCGCGGAGGACGCGAACGTCGACGTCATGCGGAAGCTGGCGGGGTACGACGGCATCGTCGTCTACACCGGCTACTCGCAGGGCGCCGAGGCCGTCGGCAACGCGGCGGAGAAGGCGCACGACTCCCTCGGCGGCAATTCGCTGATCCTGCTGATCTCCGACCCGCGCAGCCCGTGGGGTATCAAGGGCTGGGCCGCCGCTCTGCCTCTCGGCAATCTGTGGCTGTCGCCGGTCCTCGGTGCGATCGGCATCGACGACAACGGCGCGCGCAATCCTGCGGACACCGGTGACGTGCAGGTGATCTCGGTGATCGTCCAGGGCGATCCGGTCGCTGACTTCCAGTGGGTCTGGTACCGCCCGGTGTCGTCGCTGCTGGTCGACGCCGCTGGCTTTTTGACGATCCACTCGCCCGGCGACGGCCCGTACGGTCACCTCGACGGCACCCCCGGCGAGAACGGCGTCGTGCTGGTGACCGGTGGTCCGGAGATGCTGCACAGCACCGACGGCAAGACCGCCTATGCCGTCTACGACACATACCACCCGCTCGCGCTGCTGATGGCGACGGTCTATGACGGTCTCGGCATCGAGTACACGCGGGCCGACCTGGAGAAGTGGGACAAAGCCGCCGAGACGTTCTATCCGATGACCGACGTCAAGGACAAGACACCGTACGGCGAGATCTCGATCGACGGCGGGAACGGCGGTCTGCAGGCCACCGCCCCGACCGCCGCCGCCCCGGTGACCCAGACGGCGTCGCTGCGGTCGGCCGGTGCGGCGGACTCCGAGATTCAGGCGGCCGGCGACGGCACGGACGACGCGTCGTCGTACATCGGCAAACACCGGCAGGACCGGATGGCCGACCAGGAGACCCCCGGCGACCACTACCGGGGGCATCACCGCGCCGAGCCGCCCGCGGCACCGGCGCCGAGTCCGGAACCCCAGCCCGCGCCCGAACCCCAGCCCGCGCCCGAACCCCAGCCCGCGCCCGAACCCCAGCCCGAACCGCGGACCCCGCTCGAAGTACCGAGCAGTGGCGTGCCGGACGCGTCCAGCACGACGACCACCTCGACCGACACGGGCCTCTCCGAGTAGACGGATTCCGTCCACCCACTCGGTTTCCGTTCCGCCCGTCGCACCAGACCAACGGGTGGGACGGAAACCGTGTGCCGGACCGGAATGCGACTGGTGGGACGGAATGCGGCCACGTGCACAGACTCCGGCCCCCACCGTCCAGGACGGTGGGGGCCGGAGTGGTCTTGTGCTCGCGCGACCGGCGGGGGCTAGGTGTACTTCCCCGTGAGGTTGTGAACGCGGGCTGAGGGGACGAGGCCGCTGATGCCGGTGTGGGGTCGGTGATGATTGTAGTGATGCAGCCACACGGTATATGCCGCTTCGCGTTCAGCTTCGTTGGCGTACTGCTGGGCGTAGGCCCATTCGGCGGCCAGGGTCCGGTTGAAGCGTTCGACCTTCCCGTTGGACTGGGGCCGGTACGGCCTGGTCCGCTTGTGCTTGATGCTCGGGCCCAGGACTGCGGCGAAGGCGTGTGAGCGGTAACAGGATCCGTTGTCGGTCATCACTGCGGTCACGGTGACTCCGATCCCGGCGAAGAACGCGTTGGCCCGTTCCCAGAACCCGGCCGCGGTCTCCTTGCGTTCGTCGTCGAGGATCTCCGAGTACGCCACGCGCGAGTGGTCGTCGACGGCGTGGTGCAGGTATCGGTAGCCGCGTGACCCGGGTGCCCCGCCGCGGGCGGCCTGGTCGCGGTACCGCCCGGCTCTGAGGTCCTGGGCCGAGCCGCGGCCATGGGCGCGCCACCCGCCGCCGTCCGGGATCTGGCCGAGTTTCTTGATATCGACATGGACCAGACGGCCGGGACGGTCGACGTCGTACCTCTTGGGCGTGGGCCGGCGCACCGGTAGCCCCGTCGCCTGGTCCAGGTGCGCCAGCGGCGGCATCCGGTATCGAGTCAGGACTCTGCCCACGGTCGAACGCGGAAGCCGCAGGTGGTAGGCGATGCGGTGTGGTCCCCAGCGGCGGGTGAACCGCAGGCCGATGATCCTCCGCTCGGTTCGCAGGTCCAGACGCGCCGGAGAGGTCCTGGGCCGGGAACTACGGTCGGTCAGCTCCTGGCTTGCGCGGTACCGGTCGGCCCACCGCTTAGCCGTGGCCGGGGCGACCTGGAACCGTTGCGCGGCCCGCCGCAGCGACCAACCGTGTCGGGGAAGTACACCTAGGTCAGGGGCGAGCCGTCGTACAGGATGTCGAAGAACTGCGCCGCGACCAGCTGCTCTTTGCTGCGTTCGGCGCCGGCGGCCTTGCGGTAGGCGAGGACGTGGCGCAGGCTCAGCGCCGAGTAGATCAGCGGCATGTGGTCCTTGCGCTGGTCGTACACGCCCTTGGCGCCCTTGGCCGCGGCGAAGTCGGCCTTCGCGCGGCTCGGGTGCAGGATCGCATCGCGCAGCACCGCGGCCTTGATCATCTTCTTGCGGCCACCGGGGACCACGACCAGTCCATTCGGGTCGAACAGCGCGGTGTTGAACTCGTCGGCGGTGGCGACGGTGCAGCCGGCGGTGGGCCGCGGGTTGCATTCGACCATGTAGTGGGTGCCGTCCGCGGTCGCCAGGTAGTCCATGCTGATCTGGCCGGTCCAGTTCAGTTCCTTGGCGATCTTCTGCACCGCTTCCAGCGACTCCGGGGAGTCGACGGACTCGAACACGATGCCGCCGCGGTCGTCGATCGCGAGCGGATGGCGGTAGCACGAATGCAGCACCACTTCACCCTCGTGCACGACGCTCCAGCTGCACCGGTCCTCGCCGACCAGGAACTCCTGCACCAGCCACGGGTCGTCCGCGGTGGGCTTGATGTCCTCGACGGCGGTCTCGCCGGCCAGCGGGCCGTAGTTGGTGATGATGTCCAGGCCGCCGCGGCCGAAGGTGGCGCGCGCGAACCAGTGCTCCCAGCGCTGGGTCGCCGCCACGAACTCCTCGGGGCTGCTGCACACGATGGTCTCGGCGACGTGCAGGTCGAGGCGCTTGCACAGCTCGGCGAAACGCGACTTGTCGTTCACCTCGAGCAGCGCGTCGAGCTGAGGGAAGAAGAAGTTGACGTCGGGGCGGCCCGCTTCCAGCTTCTCCCGGTTGGCGGCGAGGTAGAAGACCTCCTCGAACATCGGCAGCACCCAGTCGATGCGGTGCTGGTCGATGATCCGCGCGACGTCGTCGACGAACGCCTCCGGCTCCTGGGTGGGCGGTGCGGTGATGATCGCCTCGCTCACGCCCTTCGAGTGCATGCCGGGCGACTCACGGAAGGTGTCCGTCGCGATGAGGAAGTGTCCCTTCTCCTCACCGAGCTTGTGGATCTCGTCGACGGCGAACGGCATACGGGCGCTGGCCGCGAGGATGCGGGGGAATTCAGATGCCATGAGGTCAATCTAACAGGGCGAACGTCCCTGTTCGGGGCTCGTGGCACGACCTGATCGGGTGGACCCGGAATTCACCCTTTTCTGGCACAAAAGCGTTGCCGGAGAGCTCGCCGATCGACCTTTCCCGGACCGCGCACGGGGAGTTCGTCGACGACGACGACGTGCCGCGGCGCCGCGTACCGATCCAGCCGGGCTGCGACGGCGTGCCGCATCTTGTCGGCCGACGGCGCCGTGCCGTCGGGTACGACGGCCACCGCGATGGCCTCGCCGAGTCGCTCGTCGGGCACGCCGAACACCGCGCAGTGCGCGACGCCGGGGAGCGCGTCGATCACCGCCTCCACCACCTGCGGCACCACGGTGAGGCCGCCGGTGGAGATCGCCTCGTCGGCGCGGCCGACGATGGACAGCACGCCGTCGTCGATGGTGCCGAGGTCGTCGGTGCGGAACCACCCGGCTTCGGCGAAGGCCGGGTGCCCGGGCAGGTTGCGGTAGCCCCGCGCGAGCGTGGCGCCGCCCAGTTCGACACGGCCGGTCCCGTCCGGGGCCGGCTCGGCGATGCGCATGAGGGCGCCCGGCAACGGCACGCCGTCGTACACGCAGCCGCCCGCCGTCTCGCTCATCCCGTACGTCCGCACGATGGGCAGACCGGCCGCCACGGCGGCGTTCCGGAGCGGTGCGGGCGTGGCCGCCCCGCCGATCAGGATGGCGTCGAGGCCGGCCAGCGCACGGGTGGCCTCCGGGTCGCCCAGGGCCTTGCCGAGCTGCAACGGGACCAGGGAGGTGTATCGGCGGGGACCGGTCATCGCGTCGATCGCGGCGGGCAGGACGGCGGGATCGAAGCCGCCGCTGAGGTCGAGCACCACGGGATCGTACCCGGCGGCGAGGGAACGCAGGAGCACCTGCAGCCCGGCGATGTGGTGCGGCGGCAGCGCCAGCAGCCACGATCCGGGCCCGCCGAGCGCGGCGGCGGTGCCGTCGGCGGAGGCGTGCAGCGAGGCGGCCGTGTGCACGGCGCCCTTCGGGGTGCCGGTGGAACCGGAGGTGGAGACGACGAGCGCGGCGTCGCCGTCGATCTGCTGCCGCGCGCCGAGCGTATCGGCGAGCATGCGGGCGGTGCGGTCGTCGCCGGCGGGTACCGGGAGGTAGGCCGCGGTGCCGTCCAGCAGAGACGACAACTCCCGCCGTACGTCGAGCACGGCGGGAGTCGGTGACAGCGGCAGAACCTGCAGAGTGCGGGTCAGGGCTCGTCCTTCGGGTCCGGGGCGTCGGAGGCGGCGCCGGGGTGGAGTGGCTGGGCGAGCGGCGCGTCGTCGAACGGCCAGCCCGCGGTTTCCAGCGTAGTCCGCACCCGGGCGATGTCCTCGTCCCGAGGCACCTCGTCGGTGATCCGGGAGATCGCGACCCCGGTGTCGATCCGGTCGATCGTGTCGTCGGACGACGCGTCCACGCTGAGCCGCGCGGCCACGTCGCTGATCTCGTCGACGGTCAGCTGGCGGCGAAGCAGGGCGAACAGCGGGACGTAGTCGTGCTCCGGCACCCCGTTCGGATAGCCCTTGCGCAGCCAGGCGACCACCGACGAGAGCTTGCTGGAGATCTCCGGCATGTGATCAGCCGGGCTGTCCGACGCGCATGTCGAGCGGCCAGCCGGCCGCGGCGAGACGTGCCGCGACCTGATTGACTTCGTCCTGGGACGGGTGCGAGTCGGTCACCGCGGCGATCGCCGCGGCGACGTCGTCGCGGGTGGTCGGGGACTCCGGGTCGCGCGACAGCGCGAGCGCGAGCACCACGTCGGTCAGTTCGCTCTCGTCGAGGATCGGCGTGAGGAGGGCGAACAGCGGCGGGTAGTCCTTGGGCGGGATACCCTCGGGGTAGCCGCTGCGGAGCCAGTTGATGACGTTCTCGAAGACGTTCGAAGCCATGGGGTCAGATGGCCTTCCGTGTCGGGATGGATTACTTGTACGCGCCGGCGGGGAAGATCTTCACGTCGAAGTGGTGGTAGATGGTCTGCCGGGTGATCCAGAGGATCCCGAGCAGGATCACCGCGGCGACGATGATGTAGAGCAGGTACCCGAGGTACTTCAGCGCGGGGTTCGGCGCGGTGAGGGCGCCGGTGGCATCCTCGCCGCCCTCACCCGCGGCGACGCAGCGCATGCCGACGGCGAACAGGGCGGGTAGGCCGGCGCCGAGCACCAGACCCACGGCCAGGACCTGGGCGATCGCCTGGCCGATGGCGGCGAAATCGATTCCAAACATTGTTCTTCTCTGCCTTTCGGTTCCGGGTCAGGCCTGCTGCTTGGGCTCGATGTCGACCACGTCGGTCTCGATCGCGGCCGGGACCGGCGAGTTGGTGGTGTCGTCCCATTCGGCGTTGACGTTGCTGGAGTCGACCTTCTGCTGCTGGGCGCGCCACCACATCCAGCCGGAGAGCGCGGCGAGGATGACGAAGATCGTGATGGCACCCGCGGCGCCGCCGATCGAGTGGGCGATCCAGAACGAGACCGCACCGACCACCGCGGCGGCCGGGAGCGTGGTGAGCCAGGCGAGGGCCATGCGGCCGGCGACGCCCCAGCGGACCTCCGCGCCCTTGCGGCCCAGGCCGCTGCCGAGGATCGAGCCGGTGGCGACGTGGGTGGTCGAGAGCGCCATGCCGGCGGCCGACGAGGTCAGGATGATCGCGGCCGACGACGCCTCGGCGGCCATACCCTGCGGGGCGCTGATCTCGACCAGGCCCTTGCCCAGGGTGCGGATGATGCGCCAGCCGCCGAGGTAGGTACCGAGCGCGATGGCGGCGGCGCAGCTGCCGATGACCCAGAGCGGCAGGCCCTTGTCGGCGATGTCGGGATCGAGGTGGCCGGTCACGATGAGGCCGAGGGCGATCACGCCCATCGTCTTCTGCGCGTCACCGGTGCCGTGGGCGAGCGAGACGAGCGAGGCCGTCGCGATCTGGCCGTGGCGGAAGTTCGCTTCCTTGCGGCTCTCGGAGATCTTCTTGGTGATCGCGTAGATCGCCATGGTGCCGACCGAGGCGACGATGCAGGCGATGACCGGGGCGAGGATCGCCGGGACGATCACCTTGCCGACGATGCCGTTCCAGTTGATGCTGACGCTGGCGGCGAGGCCCGAGCCGATGAGGCCGCCGAACAGAGCGTGCGACGAACTCGACGGGAGACCGAGGAGCCAGGTCAGGATGTTCCAGATGATGGCGCCGACCAGGCCCGCGGAGATGATGGTGAGGGCGATCTGCGGACCGCCGACCTGGCTGCTGAGTTCGGACGGATTGGAGGGGAGGTTCAGCACGCCCTTGGTGACCGTGGTGGCCACCTCGACGGAGAGGAATGCGCCGACCAGGTTGAGGATCGCCGCGATGGTGACCGCGACCTTGGGCTTGAGGGCGCCGGTGGCGATCGACGTCGCCATGGCATTGCCGGTGTCGTGAAAACCGTTGGTGAAGTCGAATCCGAGTGCTGTCACGATCAGCAGCACGAGGATCAGAGTTTCTGCGCTCATATCGACAACTATGAGGCTTCGTGGGTCGGATGCGTCAATTTTCGGCTAACCCGGGACTAAGGTCTTGACCTGGGGGTTTCCTGAGGATTCAGGGTGGTTCACGAAGTGTTTACCTGCCGGTCGACAAGGTTTTCCGATCGTGGGTGAACGGCTCCGGACGGGCAATTAACGGACGGTGAACTATCGGTGGCGCAGGGGTGGTTTCCGGGAGTGGCGACCGCTCCCTCGGGTAACTCGCCGCGGGTGGCAGAATGCGGGCCATGACGATGACACTCGGGATGCCCATCAACTACGCGGGTGACTTCCGCGAGACCATCGACCACCTTCGGGACTTCGAGTCCGTCGGCGTACGGCGGGTCACCGTCCCCGAGGCGTACAGCTTCGACGCGGTCTCGCAGCTCGGCTACATCGCCGCCCGCACCGACTCGATGGAGTTGCAGTCCGGCATTCTGCCGCTCTTCTCGCGCACGCCCACCAATCTCGCCATGACGGCGGCCGGCCTGGACTACATCTCCGGGGGCCGCGCGATCCTCGGGATCGGCGCCTCCGGCCCGCAGGTGATCGAGGGCTTCCACGGTGTCAAGTACGACCATCCGCTCGGCCGGGCCCGCGAGACCGCCGAGATCTGCCGGAAGGTCTGGCGGCGCGAGCGGCTCGAGTACGACGGCCGGGACTACCACCTGCCGCTCACCCCGGAGCACGGCGGCAGCGGCCTCGGCAAGGCGCTGAAGATCATCAACCACCCGGTGCGCGAACGCATCCCGATGCTGCTCGCCGCGATCGGCCCCAAGAACGTCGAGCTGGCCGCGGAGCTGTTCGAGGAGTTCCAGCCGTTCCTGTTCCATCCCGACTACGTCGAGGCCGCCTTCGGTCCCGCGCTCGCGGCCGGTGCCGCCAAGCGCGATCCGGAGCTCGGGCCGCTGCGGATCGTCGTGCAGGCCTCGGCGCTGATCTCCGAGGACTCCGAGCAGATCGACCGCGCGCTGGCGGCCGTCCGGCACCATGCCGCGCTGTACATCGGCGGCATGGGCGCCCGGGGCAAGAACTTCTACAACGCGCTGGTGCAGCGCTACGGATACGTCGACGAGGCCCGGCTCATCCAGGACCTCTATCTCGACGGGCGCAAGGACGAGGCCGCCGCGGCGGTGCCCGACGATCTGGTGCGCGCGATGAGCCTGATCGGGCCGAAGAGCGTGGTCGCCGAACGCGTTGAGGCCTTCCGCGGCGCCGGCGTCGGGGTGCTGCTGGCCTCCCCGGCCGCCCCGACGCACGCCGAGCGGGTCGAGACCATGCGGGTGCTCGCGGAACTGGCGGGATAATTTTCGGCGGATTGGTACTGGCGCGGGGCGTGCCGAATCGGTTAAAATAGTTGTTGCACAGATCAGATGGCTGCCTGGCAAGCAGTAGTCAGGCAGCTCGCAGTTCGAGGAGGTGTCTACTGTGCTTCGATTCGATCCGTTCACGGAACTTGATGCGCTCAGCCGGTACCTGCAGAGCAGTGACCGCGGAACCGCGGCGTCGGCGCCGCGGTTCATGCCGATGGATCTCTGCAAGGTCGATGACCACTATCTGCTGACGGCCGATCTGCCCGGCGCCGATCCCGGCTCGATCGGCGTGAGCGTGGACAACGGCGTGCTCACCATCTCGGCCCGCCGCACCGCCCGGATGACCGAGTCCGAGCACGCCCAGTGGCTCGCGACCGAGCGGTTCTCCGGCGTCTACCGGCGGCAGCTGTCCCTTGGAGAGGGGGTCGACCCAGCGAAGATCAGCGCGCAGTACACCAACGGTGTGCTCACCGTGACGATCCCGCTCGCCGAGGTCGCCAAGCCCCGCAAGATCGCCGTCGACCACGTCGATGCGCCGCGTGAGATCAGCGCGGCGGCCGGAGCCGAGTGAGGAGGTGATCGTCGTGCCTGAGGAAGTCGTGCTCACGTCGCTGCCGGCCGAGGTCGATGCTATCGACTGGCTCGACCAGAGGCTGGAGGCGGAGTTCGACGACGACGCCTACGAGCACGCGCCGGCCGGTCCGCCAACGGCCGTCGCCGCCTGATCGCCGGTGCCAGGCCGCCCCCGCCACCCGGCGGGGCGGCCTGGCTTCGGTGCGGCGGTCAGTCGAACAGCGCCGCGAGGTGATCGAGGTTGGACTCCATGCCGTGCCGCCAGACGCCGAGCCGCTGCTCGACGATCCGGCCCTCCTTCTCCGGCATCCGTGCGACGAATCCGGCGAGCGGCGACTCGCCGTCGCCGATCTTGGCCCACTGCCGGACCAGACTGCCGTCGCGAGCGGGTTCGACCTCGAAACCCCAGTAGGCCCACGGCTCGGCCGCCTCCGGGCCGACCGACCACACCCAGCGGCGGCCGGGATCCACCTCGGTGACCGTCGAGACGGTGTGCCACTCGCCGAGGTCGTCGTTGGCGTTGCGGCCCCCGAACCGGGCGCCGACCGCGACGGACGACGCGCCGTCGAGCCACTGCACTTCCTGCAACTCGCCGGCGGCGCGGACCGGGAGTTCGATGTCGGTCACCAGCTCCCAGGCCCGCTCGGGAGGGCAGGGGAGTCTGCGGGTCACCTCGACGGTGGGATTGTCGCGCAGGCGCACGGACGTTCCTCTCAGTAGAAGTACGGATAGTCGTCCCAGTTCGGCGGACGCTTCTCCAGGAAGGCGTCGCGGCCCTCGACGGCCTCGTCGGTCATGTACGCCAGGCGGGTGGCCTCGCCCGCGAACACCTGCTGGCCCATCAGGCCGTCGTCGGTGAGATTGAACGCGAACTTGAGCATGCGCTGCGCGGTCGGCGACTTGCCGTTGATCTTCCGCGCCCAGTCGATCGCGGTGTTCTCCAGCTCGGCGTGGTCGGCGACGCGGTTCACCGCGCCCATCGCATGCATGGTCTCGGCGTCGTAGTCCTCGCCGAGGAAGAAGATCTCGCGCGCGAACTTCTGGCCGACCTGCTTGGCCAGGTAGGCGCTGCCATACCCGGCGTCGAAGCTGCCGACGTCGGCGTCGGTCTGCTTGAACCGGGCGTGTTCGCGGGAGGCGAGGGTCAGGTCGCACACCACGTGCAGCGAATGACCGCCGCCGGCCGCCCAGCCGTTGACCACGGCGATCACCACCTTGGGCATGGTGCGGATCAGGCGCTGCACCTCCAGGATGTGCAGCCGCCCGCCCTCGGCCTTCGCGCGGGCCTCGTCCACCGAGTCGACGGTCGCGGCCTCGACATCGCTGTCGTGCGCGGTGGCGTACTGGTAGCCGCTGCGCCCGCGGATGCGCTGGTCACCGCCGCTGCAGAAGGCCCAGCCACCGTCCTTCGGGCTGGGGCCGTTGCCGGTCAGCAGCACGGTGCCGATGTCGGGGGAGCGTCGTGCGTGATCGAGGGTGCGGTACAGCTCGTCGACCGTGTGCGGCCGGAACGCGTTGCGGACCTCGGGCCGGTCGAAGGCGATCCGGACGATCCCGTTCGCCCGGCCCTCCCCGGTGTGCCGGTGATAGGTGAGGTCGGTGAGGTCGGCGAAGCCGGGGACGGTCTTCCACTGCTGCGGATCGAACGGCGAAGTCATGAGCCCGAGCCTATTACGGATCCGAGAGCGGGCCCGCGACCTCCCGTCGGCCGAGCGACCTCCCCGTCGGCCGGGCGTCCTCCGGCGGCCGAGCGTCCTCCCGCCGGCCGAGCGTCCTCCTGCCGGCTGAGCGTCCTCCCGCCGGCTGAGCTTGTCGAAGCCCCCCGAGTGTGCGCTCGGTCGCAGCCGGGTTACGTTGTTTCGATGAAGGGTGCACCCGGCGACGACAACTGGCATGCCGCGCAGTCCGAGGAGGAATCGCCGCACGCCGGTGGTTTCCGCGCGAAGATCGACATCACGACCGAGCGGGGCGGCCCCCGGTACGGGGAACTGATCGAGCAGGTGCGCACCTTCATGGACAAGGTCCGCTACGCCTGCCCGACCCCCGAGCTGGCCGACGAGATCATCGACGATCTCAAGGGCTTCAACGCCAAACTCGACACCATGCTCGTCGACGAGTGGACCAGCCCCTCGGGCACCCGCATCGACCTGCCCGCGCGCGGCAACATCACCCTGCCGCCGTACGAGGTGATCGACGGCGGCGCCCACGGCGTCACCGCCACGATCACCTTCCGGCCGTATCACCTGGGCGGCAACAACGTCGCGCACGGCGGTCAGGTCGCCATCGCCTTCGACGACCTCGGTGGCATGGCGGGCGCCCTGCACGTGCTCGGGCTCTGCCGCACCGCGTATCTGACGGTGAACTACCGCTCGCTCACGCCGCTGCTGACCCCGCTGACCCTGAAGACGTGGGTCGCCGAACGGGACGGCCGCAAACTCTTCGTCAAGGGCACCCTGCACGACGGCGACCGCCTCTGCGCCGAACTCGACTCTCTGTTCATCGCCCTGAAACCCGGTCAGGCGTAGGCCGACGACGCCGATCCATCCGCGCACGCACCGGGCGATCAGCTCTCGGCGGGAAGCGTCCTGATGGGCACGGCGGGGGATCCCACCGCGACGACGTGATCGGGCAGGTCGCGCACCACCACGCTGCCCGCCCCGACCACGGTGTTGCGGCCGATCGTGACACCGGCCCCCACCGTCACGCTGGAGCCCAGCCAGCAGTTGTCGCCGATCGTGATCGGCGCGGTGCGCTCGTAGCCCTCGCGGCGGAGCCGATGATCCTCGATCGGGTGCAGCGCGGTCGCGAGGACGGCCGACGGGCCGATCCGGACGTGGTCGCCGAGGGTGATGGGGCCGTCGTCCATGAGGAACGCGTTCGCATTGAGGTAGACGCCGCGGCCCAGGCGGGTGTTGAACCCGTAGGAGACACGCAGCCGCGGTACCACCTCGCAGTCGTCCCCACACGACGCGAACAGCGCGCGCAGGATCGCGCGGCGCCCGTCGTGGTCGACGGCCGGCAGCGCGTTGAACCGGTCGACGGCCGCGGCGCAGTCGTCGCGCAGGCGCCGGAGTTCGGGGTGTCCAGATACCAGTCGCCGCTGATCAGGGTCCGCACATCGTCGTGCATCGGCGTGGCCCTAGGTGTACTTCCCCGTGAGGTTGTGAACGCGGGCTGAGGGGACGAGGCCGCCGATCCCGGTGTGGGGTCGGTGGTGATTGTAGTGGTGCAGCCAGTGCTGGTAGGCCGCTGCGCGTTCGGTGTCACTGGT
>NZ_JBPSDN010000012.1:0-131115 GCF_052036135.1 Gordonia marina | reverse complement strand
TCGGCGCCGTGCTCGCGCCACAGGCGCTCAGCACGGGCCTGGACGGCGGGATCGATCTTCTTGGGCATGATTGTCATCCTTCCTGATGGGACTCAGAAAGGAGCGGCATCAAACCTGGGGTGATTCAGCGTGTGCGGGGCAGAAGGTGCGGGCCGTGACTCGTTGTTCGCAGTCGTGGTATGCGCACTTCTTGGGTGCTCTTGGCATGTCGTTCCTCGTGATCGCTGGTGGTCGATCGCCGCGCCGCGTCGGCTGGCTCGCGTCCCTCGTTCTTCCCTCGGCCGGCGGGCTCGCGCGCGTGGCTGACGGTTGCGCGTCGTCGCAACGGCTCGTCGCTCGGCTCGTCGAGCGCGTGGCTCTGGCCTCTCGCTCGTTGAGCATTCGCGCTTGCGGGCGTGTGAGCTGACGATGACGCACGCGCGGCCGGCGCGCTCGGTGGTGTGAGCGTGCCGGCCGTGGTGGTCATCGGGGTCAGGCGATGGTGTCGGGGTCAACGAGGAACGGTAGTGGTGTGCGCCAGCTGCCGGGATGTCCGCCGGTGACGGTGGCGGCCAGTGCTCGGCGGACGGCCGCGACGTTGTGTTCGACGACGGTGCGGCGCTTGGTGGCGGTGATCGCGGCGGTGTGGGCGGCGGCGACTTCGGGTGCGCGTTCACGGATCCAGAGGTCGACCTGCAGGTCGGTCTTCCCACGGCTGGTCAGGTAGGTCCCGAGTTCCTGCAGGAGGGTGCCGAGCTCTGTGGGCGTGGCCTGTTCGACGAGTGCCTGGGCTGCGCGGGTGAGGTCGTTGTCGCTCTTGGTGTCCAGGACTCGCTGGGTACGGGCCCAGTAGCGGGTGGCGCGGAGTTCGGCGGCGGTGTCCCCGTCGGGGCTGAGGTCGGCGCGGGCGATGGTCTCGGTGTCGGCTGCCTGCTGTTCGGCGGTGCGGGCCGAGGTTTCGGCGGTGGCCAAACCGAGGGCGATGGCGGGGTCGTCGTCGATCTGCTGAATGAGTTCGCGCAGTCCTTCGACGGTGTAGCGGGCGGATCCGGAACGGTACTCGGTCGGGCCGGTGTTGGCCGGGCCGGCACCCGGGGGTGCGACTTGGATCTGCTGGCCGAGGGCGTTGAGCTTGTTCTCGATGTCGGCGACGACTCCGAGGAGTTGGTGGTGGATCTGACCGAACGGGGTAGTCGGTGCGGGCGGGGCCGGCTGGTAGGTGCCGACGGTGAGGTTGGTGGTCATCAGGTGGTCCTTTCGATGTGCGGGTCGTGTTTGGCGGCCGCGTATTCTTCGACGGTTCCTCGGCGGAAGGTCCATGCCCCGTGGGGAAGCTGGGTTCCGTCGAGGTCGCGGGCCAGTCGGCGTACGTGCCGGGTGCTGCACCGGAGGATCTGTGCGGCGCTGGCGGCGTCGATCAGGTCCGTCGGTTCTGACTCTGGTGTGTCGGGTGTGTGCGGCTGGTCCGCTGGTCCGGGATCGGACGCGGCAGCGGTCAGGGCGTTGGCGGCGGTGGTGTACAGGGCTTCGGCGGCACGCGTGTTCATGCCGTTGTAGGAGAGGCGGTGCACGCCGGCGCGGGCGACGAACTTCAGGAGTTTGAGGGCTTGTTCTCCTTCGATGAGGACCGCGGGCCCGAGGTTGCGGATGCTCACAGTCAGTCTCGTTTCATCCACGGGGGCGCGTTGCTGCGTCCCTGGCGGCGGGCTTTGGCTCGGTGGGTCGGCCACTGCCGGCCGTGTCGGCGTTGCCGCGGCGGCGTGTAGGTCGAGTCCAGAGCGGCGGCGATGGGATCGTTCACGGTTTCAGTCCTTCACTATGAGGCGGGCGATGCAGTCGGCGCAGAGCCAGCCTTGGGGTGAGTAGCGCGGGCATGGTCCTTTGCAGCGGCGACACACGAAGGGGCGCGGCATGTGCTTGGTGCGGCGAGATACGTGCCGATTCACGGGGCCTCCTGAGCAGTGCGGTCTGTTCGGGATGTGTGCGTTCGGTTCATGCCGGCGATGACCTCACCCGATGACTTCTCGGTGGCCGCGAACTCGCGGCATGCGGTCAGCGCCGGACAAACACGGCACAAGGTCAGCGCTTGGTGGTGACGTCGCTCGACGGTGTCGTCGTCCTCGTCCGGGCCACGCTCGGCGAACAACGCGTGCCGGCCGACACACGCTGCGCCGTCGAGACGCGGAAGCTGCCACAGCACCTTTTTCAGCAGCGCGAGAGTTCCGTCCTGATCAAGGTGCTTCACGAGGTCACCTCACGATCCGCTGCGTCATGCAGCGCGTCGGCGAGGCGGCGTGCCTGGGCCGCCGTGTACGTCAAGCCCTCGAACGAGACCGATCCGCCGGGGAGGCTGTGAACCTCAGGCAGCATGAACTCGGGTCGGCAGTTCCGGCAATACCGGGTCGACGACCGGGTGATCTTCGGACACAGGCGGCAGCGGACGCCACACAGGCGGCAGCGGACGCCGCGGCGATTGTCGGCCATCTCAGACCACCCTCAGCGGCTCGATGTAGCGGACCGATCCGCTGAAGGTGGCCGGGTCCCAGCCGACAACCACGTAGCCGCGGTCACCGTGCTTGCGGTGCGGTGCCACGGCGGTAGGCAATTCCTCCCAGGGTCCGGTCGGCACATCTGCCGGGTGCGGCGGCCAGAGCGTGAAGAACTCCATCGCACCGTCGTCGACGTCGATGTAGGACACGATCGGGCGGCCGTCGCTGTAGAGAGTGAACTGGGCGAGCTGGCGCGGGAGATCCACCAGGGCACCAGCGAGCGCGTCGGCTGGACCCTCGCAACACTCGTCGGCGTGCCCGTGGTCACTGAGTTCCTGCAGCAACCACTCGCCCGCGCCGACCACACGGCGCACCGACCAGATCAGCAGATCGGTTTCGTGGTTCGGGGAGATCATCAGTGGTCCTTTCGAGCGTTGGCGAGTGCGGCGGCGACCCGATCGGTCTGGCCGGGAGAGTCTGGTGTGAGGGCACCGAGCGGTTCCTGGGGAGTGTCTGCACTCTGCTCCCTGCTCCCTGCAAAACCCTGGTTGACCTCACAGGGAGCAGGGAGCACCCGCAGGTTTGTAGCGCGCTGAGCGCGCTCTGCTCGCTGCCAGAACCACGGACGCGGATTGGTTGGGCGAACCGCTTCGATATCACTGGCTTTCGCCTTGGCCCGTTTGAGTTGATCCTTCGAGTAGCCGGCCGCATCGCCTGACTTATAGATCTCCGTGGCTTCGACGCGGCCGTTCGCCAGGATGCCGCGCAACCAGGTGATGATCGCGTCATAGTCGGTCGTGCTCGGACCTTGGCGCGCGGCGTCGCGCAGGACATCACCGACGCTGCGTTCGGACTCGCCGAGCAGAACAAAGCGGCCGACCTCAGCTGTGCGGCCAGAGTCGGTGCGGACCTCGGCAGGGTCGATCCGGTAGCTCAATGCCAGGGATTCGTCGCCGAGGGAGTTCTTCTCCTGTGAGAGGACCCGTTCACCGTTCTCGGCGTCGGGGTCTTTGGCGAAGCCGAACACGGCGCGGGCGATTTCGCCGAACGCGGAGGATCCGTTCACCCCGGCCACGACGTCACCGTTGCCGCTCTTGTTCAGATGCGCGACGCCGATCACCACGCCGTCGATGTCCTCGGCGAGTGTGCGCCACGGGTCGAGCTGTGCTCGGACCTCGTTGTTGCGGTTGACGTCGGTCTTGGAGCCGATGGTGCTCATCAGCGGATCGACCACGACCAGCCGCACCCGGTGCTCGCAGCAGGTCCGGGTGAACGCTTCCATATCGGCGATGTGGACCGGCGTGGTGCGGGCGACCTCGTTATCGACGGTGAGCTCAACCTCGGGGAAGAACACGCGCTCCAGGTCGGTGCCGTGTGCCCGCATGGAGGGTTTCACGATGTAGTCGACCGCTTCCTCGCGGGCGATGTAGGCGACGTTGACCGGAGTGCCGAGCCAGCAGCCGGGCAGGGTGCCGGTGGTGGCCTGGGCGACCAACCAGCGGGCGCTGGTCGACTTGCCGGCGCCGGGCCTTCCGGCGAACAGGACGACCGTGCCGATCGCGATACGACCTCGGTCGTCGAACTCCCACGCCCAGGTCGGTACGTCATCGCGGATGGTGTCCGCACGACGCATGACGACGCGACGCTCGTAGGTGGGCTCAGACATTCTCGACCTCCTCGCGCTTTCCGCAGTGCTTCCGCAGAGCAGCGAGACTGTCGCGGATGACCCGGATCGCGCGGCCCTCGCGCTCCAGCAGCATCCAGAGGTCGGCCTCGGGTGAGGTCGCGGCACCGGCAGTCAGGGCCTCTCCGCACGCAGAGATCCGGGCCCGATAGACCTGCCCGAGCACAGCCTCGGCGTACTTGCCGACGCGCTCTGGATAGGCGGTCTTGTGCGTTGCGGCGTCGAGCACGCGGCACTTGACGAGCTCACCGTAATGACCGTCGTACAGGCCGCGGCGCAGTAGCTCGGCGTTCAGCTCGATCGGGCCGGGCCGTTGGCCGGCGTGCGCCATCTCCTCGGCCAGGGCGAGCGCGGTCGAGGTCGGTGCGTCGAGGAGCGCGACATCGCACGGTCGGCAGAATCGGAGTACCGCCCGGATCGTCGCGCATGGCGAGCCGGCCACCGCGGCGAGCAGTGCCAGCGTGTTCGCGGTATCGTGGTCTCGATCCGCCGCATGGATTTCGTGAGCCCCGGTAGCCTGCCCAGCGCCGGGGTTTCGCATTTCAGTCACTCGGTCTCACCGCCGATCTCGTCGGCTTGGTCGGTGAGTCCGAGGTCTTCGAGCTCGTCGAAGTAGTCGTAGACGCTCATCAGGCAGCACCCATCGGGCGCATGGCGGCGTCCACCTCGTTGAGGTCGAGGCGGACGAGACGCTTGCCGTTGCGGTAGCCGTTGAGGCGACCATCGGCAATCATCTGCCGTACGGTGCGGTCGGTGACGCCGATGTACTCGGCGGTTTCTTGGATGGAGGCCCAGCGGCGATTCGCGCGGGCGATGAGTTTGGACATGTTTGGCGTACGCCTCCCGAAACAGAGAACGCCGAGCGACAGGAGGTCATCGGGACCAGATCTGTTGCTCGGCTTCCATTTCGGTGCTTCCGCCGTTGGCGGATCGCCGTTAATCTCGCTTTCTCATCCACGCCCGTTCGGCATGGTCACCCCGGTTCGGGGTTCAGGATGGTACTTACTCGACTAGCTGTCGGTGTTCGGTTGTTCCTTCAACGTAGCACGGCTTCCGTGAGATTCCGCGTTACGTTGCGTCCCCTGGTGTGTCTGATACGAGAGCCGACAGTCGCTCGGCGATGGCCTTGTCGGAGTCCTTCGCAGCATGCATGTACCGCACGGCCGCCGCGGTCGACTCATGGCCGAGGCGGCGTTGCAGCTCGGGAACGGTCGCGCCAGCAGAGGCGGCCCACATCGAGCCCGCGTGCCGTAGGTCGTGCAGCCTCAGATCGTTGAGGCCGGCCGCAGCCCTGGCGGTCTCCCAGTGATAGCGCAACGTCCACTCGTCGAGGATGTCCGCTGTGGTGTTGCCGTCGACCACCGAGGCGAACACGACCGCAGATCGGGGCTTGGCGACGTACTCGGTCAGGTGTGCTACCACTGTGGCGTGCAGGTGCGGTGGCACAGCCACGCGGCGCTCGCTCTCGTTCTTCGTCGTGCCGACCACTGGCTTTCCCTTCACGAAGGTCACCGCGCGGCGGACGACGATCTCGCTACCGTCCTTCGCGACGTCCTGACGTCGCAGCCCCAGCAGTTCGCCCCGGCGCATCGCGCACCACGAGGCCAGCAGAACCAGCAGTCGCAGACGGTCCGGCACGGCGTCAGCGAGTTGAGAGACCTCGGTCGGCGTCGGAACGTCGATGGCACGTTTGCGCTTGGTGACGCCAGCCCCCTTGATGCGGCAGGGATTCTCGGTCAGCAGTCCGTCGTCGACAGCGGAAGCAAACACGGTGCGCAGCCACGCGTAGGCGCGGGCATTGCGGGTCGATCCGTCCGACTTGCCCGCGGGTCGCTCGCGCAGCTCGGCCCACCAGTCGCGGACGTCGGCCAGGGTGACGCTACCGACTGGCATGTCTCCCAGATCGGTGCCGTCGAGGTGGTTGTCTCGGTAGCTCTCGTACTGGCGGCGCGTCGTCGGCTTCAGCTTGCGCTGCGAGGTCCAGCGCTTCGCGTAGTCGGCTACCCTGACTGACTGTGCTTGTCGCGCAACGTCTCTCGCGTCAGGTGGTCGCCAGAGTTCCATCTCGATGAGCCGTTCCTCAGCCCGGAGCCAGCCCACCGCGTCATCCTGTGACTCCCAGGTCCGTGGACCCTTGTAAACGCGCAGATCGGGACCCGTGTATCGCGCCTGCCACCGCCCCGAGGGGAGTCGGCGCAGATTGCCGAAACGTCGTTTACTCATGCCAGATACATGCCATATCTACTCGATCTAGCTTCCGTCACCTTCCACTATATGCCAGTTGTGATACGCTCACATCACCAGCGGAAACGTGAGTATCTGCAGGTGAACCGCACAACTCAATCGGACGGATACCGCAGGTTCGAATCCTGCCGGGAGCACAGCAGACGCCGAACCGCCCGCGGATCCGAGACGACCGGCCACAGGCGCGGCGGGCGCGGGTGCCGCGTCTGCGGCCGAGTGCCGCGGGAGGGATGCCGGATGCCGCGGATACCGTCGTGACCACCGCGTTCGACGCAATACCGGCACTCGGCGGCAACAGCCGGAGGCCGCGCGGCGCACCGGCGTAGCCTGTCGCCATGGCTCAGCAGGTGCTCACTCCCGAGCAGATCGACGCACTCGACCCGGTCGCCCGGCGAGACCTCATCCGTGAGTTGTCCCGCACGCCGGAAGGACGTCTGGTGGATCCCCGCGGACGACGGCGACTGCGCTGGGAGACGCTGACCGTGATGGGCGGCGGGGCGCTCGCGCTGATCCCGTGGATGGTCTATCTCGGATTCACGCTGCCGTCCACGCACACCAACGAGCACTTCGCGGCCATGTGGCTCGGCTTCGACACGTTCCTGGTGATCCTGATGGCGAGCACGTTCGTGCTGGCACTGCTCCGCAGGCAGATGGTGGCGGTCACCGCGCTGGCGACCGCGACGATGCTGATCTGCGACGCCTGGTTCGACGTCATGACCTCCGCCGGCAGCGAGCTCGTCGTCTCGGTGCTCACCGCGGTGTTCGCGGAGCTGCCCCTGGCCGCGGCGCTGATCGCCGGAACGGTGGCGCTGATCCGGCACAGCGCGATCCGGCTGTGGGAGCTCCAGCCCGGGCAGTCGATCTGGTCGCTGCGGATCATCAGCACCGTACTGCCGGAGGAGACGTCAGTCGACGAAGACCCGGCGGAAACGCGTCAGTGAGGCGTGGACGTCGCCGTGCACGGCCT
Organism: Gordonia marina; assembly: GCF_052036135.1. Taxonomy (NCBI): domain Bacteria; kingdom Bacillati; phylum Actinomycetota; class Actinomycetes; order Mycobacteriales; family Gordoniaceae; genus Gordonia; species Gordonia marina. Next base: position 123,752 of record NZ_JBPSDN010000012.1, on the reverse strand, counting down.
TGGCGGCCGCCTTGCCGACCGGGCCCATCAGCGGCAGACCGCCGAGGTCGATCAGGAAGGTGACCGTGGAGCCGTCGCCGTCCGGCTCGACGGTCAGGTCGATCTTGGCCTTCACGCCGCCCTTGCCGTTGCCGGAGAACCGGACCCGGCGCGGCGGATCGTAGGTGTCGACCTTCCAGTCGAAGCGCACCCGCGTGCCCTTCGCCTTGACGACCGACGTCGCCCGGGTGCCCACGGCCAGGTCGTCGGGCGACGGCACATCGCCGCGCCAGCCGTCGTGCAGCACCAGCCAGTCGTCGAACCGGGACAGGTCCGACGCCGCCGCAAAGGTGTCCTCCGGGCTCAGGTCGACATGAATGGAATCACTGGTCTTCGCCATGGTTGACGAGCGTAGACCACTCGGCGGGCACCGCGGCGACGCGCGGTACGCTCCGCCCGTGGTCCCCGAATTCCCGCCCGGCGCACCGGAGGTCTGCGCGGCGGCGCGGTCGCTGCTCGGCGCACTGGTCACCGGGCACGACGGCGTGCTCGCCCGGATCACCGAGGTGGAGGCCTACAACGGGCCGGACGACCCGGCGTCGCACGCCTTCACCCGTACGCCGCGGTCGGCCATGATGTACGGCCCGCCCGACCGGCTGTACGTCTACCGGATCCACACCCACCACTGCGCCAACATCGTCACCAGTCCCGAGGGCGAAGGCGCCGCGGTACTGCTGCGGGCGGCCGAGATCGTCGACGGGCACGACGCGGCACGGGCCCGGCGCGGGGACGTCGCCGATCACCTGCTGGCCCGCGGTCCCGGAAATCTGGCGAAGGCGCTCGGCATCACGATGACCGATCTCGGGACGGATGTGCGCACCCCGCCGGGGATCGTGCTGCGCCCCACCCCGGCGCTGCCGGACGACGCGATCGCCGCGGGACCGCGCGTCGGGGTACGACTGGCCGCCGACCGGCCGTGGCGCTACTGGGTGGCCGGAGATCCGACGGTGTCGGCGTATCGGCGGCACCCGCGGGCCTGACGCTCACACGCCGACGCGCGGCAGCCCTTCCTCCTCCGGCAGGATCTCCGGCCGGCCGGTCAGGGCGTCGACGGTCTCGAGCGGCGGCACCGGTCGGCCGTCGAGCACCAGCCGCATCCGCTCGCGGTCGAGTTCACCCTCCCAGTTCGCGACGACGAAGGTCGCCACGCAGTTGCCGATCAGGTTCACCGACACGCGCATCGAGTCCATGATCCGGTCGGCGCCGAGCAGCAGCGCGACGGCGGCCACCGGGATCGCGCCGTGCCCGATGGCCGCGACGGTCGCCGACAGGGCCAGGAACGACGATCCCGGGACGCCCGCCATACCCTTCGATGTCAGCATGAGCACCAGCACCGCCGTCAGCTGCTCGCCGAGGCTCAGATCGACGCCCATCGCCTGGGCCAGGAACAGCACGCAGATGGACAGGTACAGGGTGGCGCCGTCGAGATTGAACGAGTACCCGGTCGGCACGACCAGCCCGGTGACCGTCGGCGAACAGCCCGCGAACGACAGCTTGGACATGATGCGCGGCAGCACCACTTCGGTCGACGCGGTGCCCAGCGCGATGAACAACTCGTCCTTGATGTACACCAGGAACTTCCACAGGTTGACCCCGGCGAACACGCGCACCACCGCGGCCAGCACCAGGATGAACAGCACCGCGGCCAGATAGCAGCACGCGATCAGCTTCCCGTAGCTCGCCAGCGACGACAGCCCGTACTGGCCGATGATGTACGCCATCGCGCCGAAGGCGCCGAGCGGCGCGATCTTCATGATCCAGCCGATCATGGTGAAGAAGACGTGACTGCTCTGGTCGATCACCGAGATCACGACCGGTGCCCGCTGCCCGAGCTTCGCCAGGGCGAGCCCGAAGAGCACCGCGAAGAAGAGGACTTGCAACAGCTGGTTCTCGGCGAACGCGGAGATCGCCGAGGTCGGGATGATGTTCAGCAGGAAGTCGACGGTGTGCGGCAGTTCGCCGTCCCCGGTCTTCTCAGCGACCGCGTCGGCGCCGGTCGCCAGCGTCTCGGCGTCGATCTTGAACCCGTTTCCGGGCTTGACGATGTTGCCGACGGCCAGCCCGAAGAGCAGCGCGAAGGTGGTGATCACCTCGAAGTAGATCAGCGCCTTGACGCCGATCCGGCCGACCGCACGCATGTCGCCGACATGGGCGATGCCGAGCACCACCGTGCAGAAGATGATCGGCGCGATGAGCATCTTGATGAGCTTGATGAAGCCGTCCGCGAGGGGCTTCATCGAGCTCCCGACGTCCGGCCACACCGCGCCGAGCACGATGCCCGCGACGATCGCGAGGACCAGCCAGAAGAACATTGAGCGGAACCATGGGCGCCGGGCCCGTCGAGGCGCCGGTGGAACGATGAGGTCTGCGGTCATCCGTCCACCATGCGACCGTCGTCGGTCGCTACAGTTGCCGCTCTGTCACGAGCGCGTAACCGGGTGGCCGGTCCGGTTACGCGCTTGCCGCGTCGTGCCGAGGGAGCGACGATCCCCCGGAGGCTCAGCCGGTCGAGCGAGATGGTCTCGACCGGCGAGGCCGGGCTACTTCTTGTCGTCCTCCGCGCCGACGGCCTTGCGGGCGGCGTCCTGGGCCTTGTCGACCTGGGCGGCGTACTTGCCGTGCGTGGCCTTGTCGACCATGTCGCCGCCCTTCTCGATCAGATCGGGGTTCGACTTCAGTGCGTCCTTGGCCTTGTCGACCATGCCTTTGAGATCCATAGCTGACGAATCTACCCCGCGCTGCCGACGGACGCCGCGACGGCGAGCCGACGCTCCAGGCGCGCCTTCAGGATCCGCGAGGAGATCTCGATCGCCACGACGCCGATCAGCGCACAGATCCCGGCCTTGCCCATCATCGCCGCGTTGGTCGAGTCCAGTTTGAACAGGTGCTCGGTGAACGACCAGGTGAAGATGATCCCGTAGGCCACCACCGAGACGGACACCAGGATCACCTTCCACCAGGTCATCGGGCGCGCGACGACGACCAGCACCCACCAGGCCATGGTGATCATCGCGGCCAGGGTGGCCGTCGCGGCCTGCGTCTGCGCGGCGGTGAACGCCGATTCGGCGCCGATCACCGAGACGTGGTCGCCGCCCGGATCCACCCACAGGTAGCAGAGGAACGTCAGGGTGCCGATGATCAGGCCGTTCGGTACGGCCTGGGTCAGCACCCGGCGCACGAAACCGGTCTTGGCGCGCTCGTTGTTCGGGGCCAGCGACAGGATGAACGCCGGCACGCCGATGGTGAACCACGCCGAGATGGTGACGTGGATCGGCTGGAACGGGTAGCTGATCGGGGCATCGCCGAGGGCGTGCGCGATCAGCCCGGCGATGCCGACGGCGAGCGCGAGCAGCACCGCGTACACGGTCTTGGTGAGGAACAGGTTGGAGACGCGTTCGATGTTGCCGATCACCCGCCGGCCCTCGCCGACGACGTACGGCAGCGTCGCGAACTTGTTGTCCAGCAACACGATCTGCGCGACGGACCGCGCCGCCGACGACCCCGAGCCCATCGCGACGCCGATGTCGGCGTCCTTCAGGGCGAGGACGTCGTTCACGCCGTCGCCGGTCATCGCGACGGTGTGCTCCCGCGATTGCAGGGCCTGCACCATGGCGCGCTTCTGGTCGGGCCGGACGCGCCCGAAGGTGACGCCCTCCTCCACCTGGTCGGCCAGTTCGGCGGGGTCGTCGGCCAGTGTCCGGGCGTCGACGGAGGTGTCGGCGCTGCCCAGGCCGAGCGATGCGGCGACGGCGCCGACCGAGCGGGCGTTGTCGCCGGAGATCACCTTGACCTCGACGTTCTGCGACTCGAAGTACTTCAGGGTGTCCCCGGCGTCGGGCCGCACCCGCTGTTCCAGCACCACCAGCGCGACCGGCGTCAGCGTGCCGGGCACCGCGCTGTCCCCGGTCGCCGGGGTGTCGACCGGGACGTCGGTGGCACCGATCATCAGAACGCGCAGGCCGGTGGACCCCAGATCGGACGCCAGCACAGCCGCCTCCGACTCGGGGTCGAGGAGCACGTCCGGCGCACCGATCAGCCAGTTGCCGCCGCCGTCGCCGCTACCCGCGAAGGACACACCGCTGAACTTGTTCGCCGACGCGAACGGCAGCACCGCGGTGGTGGTCCAGCCCGGCGCGTCCGGGTACGCCTCGGCGATGGCCTCGATGCTGGCGTTCGGGTGCGGATCGGCGGCGGCGATCGCCGCGAGGGCCGCGGTCACCGCGTCGTGCGAGTAGTCGTCGTCGAGGACCCGCACCTCCGACAGCCGCATGCCGTTCTCGGTGAGCGTGCCGGTCTTGTCGGTGCAGACGACGTCGACGCGCGCCAGGCCCTCGATGGCCGGCAGCTCGTTGACCAGGCATTGGCGCTGCCCGAGCCGGATCACCCCGACCGCGAACGCGATCGAGGTCATCAGCACCAGTCCCTCGGGCACCATCGGCACCAGGGCGGCGACCATGCCGAGGAGGGCGTCGTTCAGCTGCTGCTTGCTGATCACCAGCTGGTTGAAGATGGTGAGGATGCCGGCCGGGATCAGGATCACCGTGATGACGGCCAGGATCTTGTTGATGCCGGTGCGCAGCTCCGACGACACCAGCGTGAACTTGGAGGCCTCGGCGGCCAGCTTGGCCGCGTAGGCGTCGGCGCCGACCTTGGTCGCCCGGTAGGTGCCCGAGCCGGAGACCACGAAGCTGCCGGACATGATCTCGTCGCCGGGCGCCTTGTCGACGGCATCGGCCTCGCCGGTGAGCAGCGACTCGTCGATGTCGAGCGACTCCGACTCGACGGTCTCGCCGTCGACGACGATCTGGTCGCCGGGCGCCAGTTCGATGAGGTCACCGAGGACCACCTCGCCGGGCGGGACCGGCTGCGACACCCCGTCGCGCCGGACCGTCGGCTGCGCCTGGCCGACGATCGACAGCCGGTCGAGCGTCCGCTTGGCGCGGATCTCCTGCACGATGCCGATGCCGGAGTTGAAGACGATGAGCAGCGCGAACAGGCCGTTGATGAACGACCCGGTGTACGCGACGATCGCGAACAGCACACCCAGGATCGCGTTGATCGGGGTGAAGACGTTCGCCTTGACGATGTCGGCGACGCTGCGGCCGGTGGAGTCCGGCTGGGCGTTCACCTGGCCGGCGGCGACGCGTTCGGCGACCTCGGCGGCCGTCAGCCCGGTCGGCCGGGTTCCGGTCGGTGTACTCATGCGCAGCGCTCCCACCAGGTCGGATCGTCGTAGGCGGTGCCGTTGCGTTTGCGGACGTCGACGGAGTCGCCGGGACGCGGGACGCACACGCCGACCCCGGCGGTGCCCGACGCGGACAGCAGCCGCTGGATCGGCTCGGCCCACGGGTGCAGCGCCAGATTGAAGGTGCCCCAGTGGATCGGCAGGAGCAGGGAGTCGTGTGCCGCACCCGGGTTCAGCAGGTGGTGGATCGACAGCGCCTCTTCGGGATTGATGTGGATGTCGGGCCATTCCTTGCCGTAGGCGCCGGCCGCGATCAGGGTCAGGTCGAACGGTCCGACGAGGTCACCGATCTCGGCGTAGCGCTCGGTGAAGCCGGTGTCGCCGGAGAAGAAGAAACGGTGCTCGGGACCGACCACCGCCCAGCTGACCCACTGGGTCAGGTTCCGGATCAGGCCGCGGCCGGAGAAGTGCCGGGCCGCCGTCGCATGGAACCGGTACGACTTCCCGCGCACGTCGAGGTCGATGTGTTCGTACCAGTCGGCGGCGAAGATCCGCGCCGGATCGACGCCCCACGCGATCAGGTGCGCGTCGACCCCGATCGGCACCACGAACCGGGCCTGCGGGTGCAGCGCGGCCAGCGCGTCGATGGTGCCGGTGTCGAGGTGGTCGTAGTGGTCGTGCGAGAGCAGCACCACGTCGATCGGCGGCAGCGCCCCGACGGACGACGGCGCCGCGTGCATCCGCGCCGGGCCGACCACCTGCGACGGCGAGCAGCGCGCGCTGAACACCGGGTCGGTGAGGATCCGCGCGCCGTCGAGTTCGACCAGCACGCTCGCGTGGCCGAGCCAGGTCGCCGCGAGCGTGGCGGGTTCGTCGTCGAACCGCGGGGTGGTGACCGGGATCGGCGCGCTCGGCCGGCCGGGACGACGCGCCATCTCCACGAACGTGCCGACACCGGGGCCGGTGCCGACGAACGCGGCCTCACGGTTGGCGAACACGCCGTCGGTGGCGAACGGCGAGCGCGCGGTGTACGGCGCGATGGTCTTCGCGTCGGCGCCGAGCGCGCGGGCCGGGCCGACGCCGCGCGCGGCCAGCCGGTCGACGGCGCCGACCGCTGCGGCCTCGCCGCGCGCGCTCGTGGCGGCGGCCAGTCGTGCGGTGGCGGACCGCGTACGCAGGACGGCCGAACCCACGGGTTCGGCCACTCCGTCGAGCAAGATACTCCGGATCGATGTCACGCTTGACTAGCGTAATCGTCGTTATCGTCGCGTGCGTCCGCCGCGCCGACCGCCCCGCCGTCCGACACCAGGAGCCGCGCCCGCCATGTCCCGTCCCACCGAGTACGTCACCGACCCGAATGCCTACTGGGGCGGCATCGACGACGCCGTCGCCCGCGCCGGACTGGACTCCCCGGTCCTCGCGCTGGACCTCGGCGCACTGGAGCACAACATCGCCGACCTGCGACGACGCGCCGGCGGAGTGCCGATCCGGATCGCCAGCAAGTCGCTGCGAGTCCGCTCGGTGATCGACGACGTCCTCGCCCGCGACGGCTTCGCCGGAGTGCTCGCCTTCGACGTCGACGAGGCGCGCTGGCTCGCCACCGAGTCGGGCGTCACCGACGTCCTGCTCGGCTATCCGTCGGTGCGGCGGACCGCGCTCGCCGAGTTGCTCGCCGACGACGTCGCCGCGGCGCGTGTCACGCTGCTGATCGACGACCCCGCGCAGCTCGACGTGCTCGACGCGGTGGCCGCGCCGTCGTCCCGGCCGGTCGTGCGGGTGGCGATCGACCTCGACGCCTCGCTCACGGCACTCGGCGACCGGGTGCACCTGGGGGTACGGCGCTCCCCCGTCCACAGCATCGACCAGATCCGCCACCTCGCGCGGACCATCGCCGAACGGCCGGGGTTCGCGCTGGTCGGCGTCATGTCGTACGAGGCGCAGGTGGCCGGGCTCGGCAACGGGGTCCCCGGCAAGGCCCTGATGAACACCGCGATCCGGGCGATCCAGTCGGTGTCGATGACCGAACTGCGCCATCGCCGCGGCAAGGCGATCGCCGCGGTGCGCGAGTACGCCGACCTGGAGTTCGTGAACGCCGGCGGCACCGGGTCGCTGGAGGAGACCGCGCGCGATTCCGCGGTCACCGACATCGCCGTCGGCAGCGGCCTGTTCGGCGGGCACCTGTTCGACACCTACCGGCATTTCCAGCCGGCGCCGGCGCTGAGCTTCGGGCTCGACGTGGTGCGTCGTCCGAGCCCCGACTACGCCACCTGCGCGGGCGGCGGCTGGATCGCCTCCGGCCCGCCCGGACCGGACCGGCTGCCGAAACCCGTGTGGCCGCAAGGACTGTCGTATGTCGGCACGGAGGCCGCCGGTGAAGTGCAGACGCCGCTGCAGGGTGAGGGCGTCGCACACCTGCGGATCGGCGACCGGGTGTGGTTCCGCCACACCAAGTCCGGCGAGCCGTGCGAGCGGTCGTCGCGGGTCGCCCTGATCGGCCGCGACAGCTCGGGCGGGGCCGAGGTGGTCGACGTGGTGCCCACCTACCGCGGCGAGGGGAAGTGCTTCCTGTGACCACCCGCGCCACCTGGTCCAATTGGGGCCGCACCGCCCACGCCACCCCGACCCGGCTGATCGCGCCGCGCAGCGCCGACGAGCTGGCCGCGGACATCGGCGCCGCCGCCGAGCGCGGCGAGAAGGTGAAGCCGGTCGGCGCCGGGCACAGCTTCACCGAGATCGCGGTGGCCCCGCAGATCCAGATCAGCATGGCCGGCCTCGGCGGGCTGCGCGACGTCGACACCGCCCGCAAGCGGGTCACGCTGGGTGCCGGCACGCACCTGCATCAGATCCCGGCGCTGCTGGAGCCGCACGGGCTGGCCATGGCCAATCTCGGTGACATCGACCGGCAGACCATCTCCGGGGCGACGTCGACCGGCACGCACGGGACCGGACTGCGCTTCGGCGGCATCAGCACGCAGATCGTCGGGGCCCGGCTGGTCGACGGTCACGGCGCGCTCCACGAGATCGGCGAGGACCACCCGGACCTGCCGGCCGTCGCCCTCGGCCTCGGCGCCCTCGGTGTGCTGACCGACCTCACGGTGCAGTGCGTCGACGCCTTCGCGCTGCGCGCCCACGAGGCGCCGGGCACTGCCGACGAGACCATCGACGGCTTTCTCGACCGCGTCGCCGAGCACGACCACTACGAGTTCTACTGGTTCCCGCACACCAGCCGCACCCTCACCAAGACCAACACCCGGCTGCCCGCCGACACCCCCGCCGAAGGTCCCGGCAGCGTACGCCGGTACATCGACGACGAGCTGCTCTCCAACGGCGTCTACGGCGCGATGGTGGCGCTGGCCGCGCGGGTCCCGCGGGTGGCGCCCGGTTTCAATCAGATCGCCGGACGGGTGCTGTCGGAGCGCACGTACACCGACCGCAGCGATCGTGTCTTCGTGTCCTCACGCTCGGTCCGCTTCCGGGAGATGGAGTACGCGATCGGGCTGGACGCCGTCCCGGAGGCGCTGCGCGAGCTGCGCGCGATGATCAACCGCCGCCGCTACCGGGTGAGCTTCCCGGTCGAGGTGCGGGCCGCCGCCGCGGACGATCTCTTCCTCTCCACCGCCTCCGGCCGCACCTCCGGATACATCGCGGTGCACCGCTACTACCGGGACGATCCGGCATCGGCGGCACAGTATTTCCGCGACGCCGAGGAGATATTCCTGGCGCACGGCGGTCGCCCGCACTGGGGCAAGATGCACACCCGCGACGCGGACTACCTGCGCGGCGTCTACCCGCGGTTCGACGACTTCCTCGCGGTGCGCGACCGCTACGACCCGGACCGGACGTTCGCCAACCCGTATCTGCGGCACGTCCTGGGCGCGTAGGTCAGCGACCGGTGAAGACCGGGGGGCGCTTCTCGGCGCGGGCGGCGCGGGCCTCCTGGACGTCCTCGCTCTCCCAGGCGGCCATCATCGCGGCGACGCGGGCGGCGGGTGCCTCGTCGCGGGCGCCGTCGCCCTTGAGGACCAGCTTGTAGTGCGCCAGGGTCAGCGGGGCCAGCTCGGCGATCTGGGCCGCCCAGTGCTGCGCATCGGCGAGGTCGCCGATCCGGTTGGCGAAGCCGAGGGCGTGCGCGCGATCGGCGGTCAGCGGCTCGCAGCCGAACAGCATGCCCGCGGCCTGACCGGCCCCGACGAGGGACACCAGCCGGCGGATGGTCCACTCGTCGACGGCGACGCCGATCCGGGCCGCCGGGATCCCGGCGAGCGCGCCCGGGTCCATCACGCGCAGGTCGGCGGCGACGGAGAGTTGCAGGCCGGCGCCCAGCGCCGCGCCGTTGAGCGCCGCGATCACCGGCACTGCGGTGGCCTCGATCTGCGCGTTCAGGGCGATCAGCTTGTCCAGGAAGCCCTTCTCGTAGACCGGGCCGGACAGATCCGCCCCGGCGCTGAAGACCTCGCCGCGCCCGGTCAGCACGATGGCCCGGGCACCGCCGTCGACCGCCGCCGTGAACGCCGCGGACAGGTCGTCGACCATCTGGTGGTTGAGGGCGTTGCGCTTCTCCGGACGCGCCAGCTCGATGGTGGTCACGGCCCCGGTGGTGCTGCTCACGATCATGACGAGGAGCGTACTAGAGCCGTGTCTCCCGAGTCTTCTCCGAAGGCATCGGTGGATCCACTGGATGGCAGGCAAGGGCGTCACACGCGCCGAAGCGCCGATCCCACCCACCCGTTCAGGTAGGCCGGACCCGCCGACCGCTTCATATCGTATCCGCGATCAAGCCACCCGTCTGGGCGGCGATCAACGACGCGGCGGTTCCCGCTCCCACCGGGCCGCACTCGCCGTCGCACAAGACGCGGCCCGGTGACAACGGAGGTTCTCCATGCGCGCACTCAAACTCGTCGGCCCCGGTCGACTGGAATTGCGAGAGGTACCGATCCCGGAGATCGGCGACGACGACATCCTGGTCGAGGTCGCGGCCGCCGGCCTGTGCCACTCCGATCTGCACATCCTGCATCAGGGCGAGCAGTGGCCGTTCTTCGGCACAACGATGGGGCACGAGACCTCCGGCCATGTGGCGGCCACCGGTGCCCACGTGACCGGGTTGACCGTCGGCGACGCGGTTCTCGTCCGCGCGGTGTGGGCCTGCGGCGGCTGCCGGCCCTGCCTTCTCGGACGGGAGAACGCCTGCGCGGTCAACGGCTCCCGCTCCGCGTTCCCGCTCACCCCCGGTATCGGCGCGGACGGCGGGATGGCGGATTTCATCCGCGTCGCGGCCCGGCATGCGGACCCGCTCGGAGACATCGATCCGCGCACCGCGGCACCGCTCGCCGACGCGGGACTGACTCCGATGCACGCCGTCAACAGCACCCGGCATCTGCTCGACGAGGGGGCCACCGTGGTCGTCATCGGATTCGGCGGCCTCGGCCACGTCGCCGTGCAGATCCTTCGGGCCGACACCGCTGCCGCGGTGATCGTCATCGAGCCGGACGCGGCCAAACGCGCGGCCGCACTCGCCGCCGGGGCCGAGCTGGCCCTGAATCCGGACACCGGGACCGTGGCCACGCTCCTCGAGCGGACGTCCGGCTACGGCGTCGACGTGGTCTACGACTTCGTCGGCACCCAAGCCACCCTCGACATCGCCGCCGCGGCGGTCGCGCCGGAGGGCGCCATCCGGGTCATCGGACTCGCCGACGGCGCCGTGACGGTGCGCGCCTCGCTGGAGGGCGAACGCCTGCCGTGGGGCGTCGACGTCCAGCGCGCCTACGGCGGCACCTCCGCCGACCAGAGCACGGTGCTTCGACTGGCGGCCGACCACGCGATCGCCGTCGACACGATCGAGTATCCGCTCGCCGAGGCCCAGCGCGCCTTCGCCGACCTGGAAGCAGGCCGGATCGCCGGTCGGGCCGTCCTCATCCCCTGAGCGCCGCCCCCACCCACCCTGCCGAAACGACTACCCGTCGGGGTGGGTGACGGGTCCCGAACCAACCTAACGTCCGTGACACACATCTCATTCGATGGCGGATCGGCCTCTCCGACCGCCCGCACCACAGGAGGATACAAATGACCAGTCTGCAAGAGACCAGACCCGCCGCCGGCACCGTCGACGTCGACGCGGTGGTGGTGGGCGCGGGCTTCTCGGGGCTTTTCGAACTGCACCGTCTGCGCGAGCTCGGCATGTCGGTGCTGTGTTTCGAAGCCGGATCCGAGGTCGGCGGCACCTGGTACTGGAACCGCTACCCCGGTGCGCGCTCCGACTCCGACAGCACCGTCTACAGCTTCTCGGACATGTTCGACGCCGGACTGCTGCCCCAGTGGCGCTGGAGCGAGCGGTACCCGTCGCAGGCGGAGATCCTGAGCTACCTCCAGTGGGTCGCCGACCAGAAGGACCTCCGGCGCGACATCCACTTCGATACCCGCGTCGTCAGCGCGGAATTCGACGGCGAACAGCGACTCTGGCGGATCACCACCGACGACGGCGCGACCACCCGCGCCCGCTACTTCATCCCCTCGGTCGGCGTCCTCACCAAGCCCAACCTCCCCGACTTCCCCGGTCTGGAGTCGTTCGGCGGGCAGTGGTTCCACACCTCGCGTATGCCCGCCGCACCGCTCGACGTCGCCGGAAAGCGGGTCGCGGTGATCGGCAACGGCGCCACCGCGGTCCAGATCATCCCCGTGGTCGCCCGCACCGCCGAACAAGTCTACGAATTCTCCCGCAACCCCTACCACTGCCTGCCCGGCCGCAATCACGAACTCGACGAGGAGGACTGGAAGACCATCGAGTCCAGCCACCTCGAGATCTTCGAGCACGCCCGGGACAACTTCGGCGGATTCCCCTACGCTGAGGGCGTCGAAGGGGCCTCCCTCTCGGAGGAGGAGCGCCGGCAGGCGATGGAGGCCGCGTGGCGCAAGGGCGGCCTGGCGATCGCCTTCTCGACGTTCGCCGACGTCGCCGTCGACAAGGAGGTGAACGATTCTGCGCTGGCCTTCATCCGCGAGAAGATCGCGGCCGTCGTCCGCGATCCCCAGCGCGCCGACCGACTCACCCCGACCTCGCCCTTCGTCGGCAAGCGCCCACCGATCGAGCACGGCTACTACGCCGCGTTCAACCGCGACAACGTGGCGCTCGTGGACATGAAGGACAACCCGATCGCGGCGATCTCCCCGACCGGCATCGTCATGGCCGACGGCACCGAACACCCGGTCGACGTGATCCTGTTCGCGACCGGCTTCGACGCCTTCACCGGTGCGCTGTACGAGATGAACATCCGCGGCGCCGATGGCCGGGATCTGCGCGAGTCCTGGGCGGATGGTCCGCACACCTACCTCGGCATGGCGGTCCCCGGTTTCCCGAACATGCTGATGCACTACTGCGGACCGCACAACCCCGCCATCCTCACCAACGGCCCCACCCTCATCGAACAGCAGGGTGCCTGGATCGGCGACTTCCTGGCCCACCTGACCGCGAACGGCCACACCTACTTCGACGCCACCCCCGAGGCCGAGACCGGGTTCATGGACCTGCACGACCAGATCTCCGACATGACCCTGATCCCCGGCACGGCGTCCTGGTGGACCGGGACCAACGTCGACGGCAAACCCACCGGGCTGCTGTCGTGGGCCGGCGGATTCCCCGAGTACCGCCGCGTCTGCGACGAGGCCGCGACCGACTACGCCGGTTTCACGGTCGCCTGAACATTCCGCCGCACCGCGAGACGACTCCCCTCTTCCCTATCACCTCTGCACCGAATCGAGGACCAGAAATGCCTTTGGATCAGCAAGCAGCCACCTGGCTCGCCGGACTCGCCGGCGTCCCGGCGCTCAACGAGATGTCCGTCGACGACGCCCGTGCCACCTACCGCGCCGTCGTCGAGCAGTGCGGTCTGCCGCCCGAAGAGGTGGCCGAGATCGCCGAGCACCGCGTCGCCGGCCCGCACGGCGACGTGCCGGTGCGCGTCTACACCCCGAAGGGGAGCGGTTTGTTCCCCGTGCTCGTGTACCTCCACGGCGGCGGCTGGGTCATCGGCGACCCGGACGTGGTGCACGGCCCGTGCACCGTGTTCGCCAACCGCGCCCACGCAGTGGTGGTGTCGGTCGACTACCGGATGGGGCCGGAGGATCCGTTCCCGGCGGCCGTCGACGATTCGATCGCCGTACTCGACTGGGTCCGCGAACGCGCGGCGGAACTCAACATCGACCAGGACCGGATCGCGGTGGCCGGCGACAGCGCGGGCGGCAATCTGGCCGCGGTCGTGGCACTCGACGCCCGTGACCGCGGGATCCCGCTGGTCGGCCAGGTGCTGATCTATCCGGCTGTCGACTTCGATCTGGAGACCGACTCGATGCGCGAGAACGGCGACGGCTACTTCCTCACCCTCGACCTGCTGAAGTGGTTCGTCGAACGCTATGCACCCGATCCGACCGACTGGCGCGCCGCGCCGATGGCCGCAGCCGACGTCTCCGGCGTCGCACCGGCGTACGTGGTCACCGCGGAGTTCGATCCGCTGCGCGACGGCGGCGAAGCCTATGTGACACGCCTGTCCGAGGCCGGCGTGCCGGTGATCCACCGGCGCTACGACGGCCAGATCCACGGGTTCGCCGCGAACCTCGCCGGTGTCATGGACGAGGGGCGGGCCGCGGTGGAGAGCATCGCCGAGCATCTGCGTACGGTCTTCCGGCTCGGCTGGACCCCGCGACTCTGGGAATGACCGGTCCGCGGCCACGGCGGGGCGAGATGCGGTAGAGAGACAGTGAGGAGAGGCGACGATGCTCAGCCATGACGGCACTCGGCCGGACGGGCGGCCACGACCGCCACGGCTTCTCCTGGAGACCCGCTTCACGCCTTCCGCCCCGGCCCGCGAGACCGTCCGCCGCGGCCGCCTGCTCGACACGCTCCAGGCGGCCGCGGACATCCCGCTCACCCTGATCCACGCACCGGCGGGCTTCGGGAAGAGCACCCTGGCCGTGCAGTGGTACCGGTATCTGCGTGAGTCCGGCGCCGGCGTCGCGTGGCTGAGCGTCGTCGGAGACGAGGGTCTCGAGTCCTTTCTGGCTCACCTCGTCGCCGCCGTCGGACTGGCCGACCAGGAGCTCGTCGGCGACCTGGCCGAGCTGCTCGACCAGCACGGACCCGGCACCGACCGCATCGTCACGACGTCACTGATCAACGCCGTCACCGAACGGGCACGACCGTTCACCCTGATCATCGACGACTGGCATCTGATCACTCGCAGCGAGACCATCGACGCGGTCGAGTACCTGATCGAGCACGGCGGCCCGTGGCTGCGTGTCGTGGTGACCAGCCGGGTGCGGTCGGGTCTTCCGCTGAGCCGCCTCCGGCTGCACGGCCGGCTCTGCGAGATCGACACCGCCGCGCTGCGTTTCGACGCCGACGAGTCGAAGGCGCTGCTGGTGGACATCGGGGGGCTGGCGCTCCCGGACAGCTCGGTCGTCTCCCTCGCGAAGTCCACCGACGGCTGGGCCGCCGCCCTGCATCTGGCGGCGCTCTCGCTCCGCGACACCCCGTCATCGTCATCGTTGATCGGCGACATCGCGAACGCCCATCGCGCGGTCGGAGAGTTCCTCGCCGACAACGTCGTGACCGCCCTCGACGACGAGTTGCTCGACTTCCTGATGGTCACGAGCCTGCCCGAACGGATCTGCGGATCCCTCGCCGCGGCGTTGAGCGGCCGAGCCGACGGACCCGAGGTCCTCGACGAGATCGAGCGGCGAGACCTGTTCCTCGAGCACCTCGACGACCAGCGCCACTGGTTCCGCTATCACCACCTGTTCGCCGACTTCCTCCGGCGACGGCTGACCCTCGCCGACCCCGAGCGGGTCGCCCGGCTGCACGCGGTCGCCACCGAATGGTTCGCCGCGCGGGGGATGCTCACCGACGCCCTGGATCACGCGCTCGCCGGCGGCCGGGTGGAGGTGGCCGCCGATCTCGTCGAGGGCGAGGCGATGACGTTGATCGAACACAGTCGCATGACGGCGGTACTGGAATTGACCGGACGCCTTCCGGTCGCGGTGGTCGCCGAACGTCCGCGCCTCCTGCTGGCCGTCGCCTGGGCCGACTGCCTCCTGCAACGTCTCGCGCCGGCCCAGCAGGCCCTCGACCAGCTCCGCTACTCGTTCTCGGTACTCGGATCGGCCGAACCGACACCGGAGCTCGCGTGCGAGGCCGACGTCACGCAGGCCTGCATCGACGTGTTCGCCGACCGCATCGATCGCGCCGACCGGCTCGTGGACCGGGCGATCGCCGAGCCCGGCCTGACCCGGCCGTTCGTCGTGGCCGTCGCCGCGAACATCCGCACGGTGGTCCTGGTGCGCAACGGTCGCTTCGACGATGCGCGCCGCCTGCAGACGTGGGCGCGGGTCTTTCAGGACCGGATCGCCGGACAGTTCCCCGGCGTGTACGGCCGGTGCCTGGCGGGCATCGCCGCGATGAGTCAGCTGGACGTCGAGTCCGGCGAGGCGCATCTGCGCGAAGCGGTGCACCTGGCCCAGCAGTCGGCCGGCGTCCGCTCGCACGCCGCGCAGTTGGCCGGTGCGCTGCTGGCGCAGGCCGAATACGAGCGCGGCCGGATCGACGCCGCCGAGGCCCTCGCCCAAGAGGGTCGGCGCTACGGCGTCGAGGGCGGTCTCGTCGAGTTCATGATCGCGAGCTATACGACCCTCGCCCGCATCGTCGCCCTGCGCGGAGATCCGGGCGCCGGACTGGACCTGATCGAGGAGGGCATCGTCCTCGCCGATCGGCTGGCACTGCCCCGGCTGTCGGCGTGGATGCTGCACGAGCAGGTCCGGGCGCTGGTGGCCGCCGGGGAGACCATCCGCGCGAGCCGAGCAGCACGGTCCATCCCCGACGGGGACGGGCTCTCGCCGAGCATCGCGCGGGAGATCGGCAGGCTACGGGTCCAGGCGTGCGCGCTGGCCGCCTCGGCGACCGGCGGGCACGACGGCGCGATCAGGGAGCTCGACCAACTGCTGACCGCGGCGGAGGCGGACGCTCGGCCGCGCGACGCCCTCGCCGTCCGCATCCAGCTCGCCGGCGCGTTCGAGTCGGCCGGACGCCGCAATCAGGCCGCGCGCACCCTCGCACCCGCCCTCGTCGACGGAGCGCGGGCCGGACTCCAGCGATCGTTCCTCGACGCCGGCAAGGCCGTCTGGCCGATCCTCGCCCATCTCGCCACCGTCGCCGACCAGAACGCCTGGCCCGACGACGATCTACCGGTCGACTACGTGAAGAGACTGCTGGCCGGATCCGGACGTGCCTCCCGCCACGCCACACTGAGCCCGCAGTTGCGGTCGCTGTCGGCCCGGGAACTGGAGATCCTCCGCCTCGTCGGGGACGGCCGGTCCAACCGGCTCGTCGCCGAGCAACTCCACGTCACCGTCAACACGGTGAAGTGGCATCTGAAGAACATCAACAGCAAGCTCGGCGTCTCCAACCGAATGGAATCGGTCAGCGTGGTCCGGCGCGCAGGACTCCTCGACTGAACCGGCGACCCGGGCACCGCGAAAGGGAATGAACACCATGAACAAGACCACGCAGGCTTCGGCCGGACTCGATACCGCGCTTACGCCGTTGCGTTTCCTTGAACGGGCGGCGGCGGTGCATCCGGGCAAGCTGGCGGTGATCGATGGTGGGCGCCGTCTCACCTACGGGGAACTCGCCGTGGACGTGGTGACTCTGGCGAGTGCGTTGCGCGCCTCCGGGGTCGAGCCGGGTGATCGGGTCGCATTCCTGGGCACCAATTCTGCGGAGTTGCTGGCCGCGCACTTCGCGGTGCCGTTGGCCGGGGGTGTGCTGGTCGCGGTCAACACGCGGCTGGCGGCCGAGGAGGTGCGGTACATCTGTGATCATTCCGGGGCGGTGCTGCTGATCGGGGACGGCCTGCTGCTGGCGCCTGTGGCAGGTGTCGGGTTCGCGACGGTGCGTGAGGTGATCGAGGTGCCGTCCCAGGACGGCGAATACGAGGGTCCGGCGCTGCGTTACGACGAGTTGATGGCGCGCGGTGACGCCGCGGCGCGTTTCGAGTGGACCGTCGACGACGAGAACGCGGTGATCTCGATCAACTACACCTCGGGGACCACGGGCAAGCCCAAGGGTGTCATGTACACCCACCGCGGGGCCTACCTGGCGTCGCTGGGCAACGCCCTGACGCAGGGGTTCACCATCGACACCCGTTATCTGTGGACGTTGCCGATGTTCCATTGCAACGGCTGGTGCGGGCCGTGGGGTGTGACCGCGATGGCCGCGACGCACGTGTGTCTGCGCGCGGTGCGTGGTGAGGACATGTGGCGGCTGATCGATACCGAGAACATCAACCGGATGTCGGGTGCGCCGACGGTGCTGACCACGCTGGCGACCGCGCCCGAGGCGCATCCGATGACCACCCCGATGGCGATCGCGACCGCGGGCGCCCCGCCGAGTCCGACGATCATCAAGGCGATCCGGCATCTGGGTATCGAGATCATTCACGTCTACGGTCTCACCGAGACCTACGGCCCGTACTCGGTGTGTGAGCCCGATCCGAGTTGGGCCGACCTGCCCGGTGAGGAGCTGTCGGTGCTGATGGCCCGGCAGGGGGTCGGCATGGTGACCGCGGAACGCTTGCGTGTGGTGCGCCCGGAGCTGGTCGACGGTGAACTGGTCGACGTCGCCGCCGACGGCGTCGAGATGGGCGAGATCGTGATGTGCGGCAATGTGGTGATGAAGGGCTACTTCGAGGCGCCGGAGCAGACCGCGGAGGCGTTCGCCGGTGGCTGGTTCCATTCCGGTGACCTCGGTGTGATGCACCCGGACGGCTACGTGCAGTTGCTCGACCGGGCCAAGGACGTGGTGATCTCCGGGGGCGAGAACATCTCGACGATCGAGGTCGAACAGGCCGTCGTCAGTCACCCCGCCGTGCTCGATGTCGCCGTGATCGGTGTCCCGGACGAGAAATGGGGTGAACGCCCGAAGGCCTACGTGCAGATCGCCGAGACCGCGACCATCACCCCGGACGAGATCATCGCGCACGTCAAGACCCGGATCGCCTCCTACAAAGCACCCCGCGAGGTCGAGTTCGTCGACGCGCTCCCCAAGACCTCGACCGGCAAGATCCGCAAGAACGAACTACGCGACGCCGCCTGGGGCGACACCCGGACCCGCATCCAGGGCTGAACCGGCACGACGCCGATCAGCGTGGCCCCCGGTCACCACGCGGGCCTCGCCACGGGAACGATTCACCCACCACGTGCACGACGGCATCGCCCGATCCCTATCGCCGGCAACGGAACACTTGACAATATGTTGTGTTTTCACAACACTTCGTTTTGTGAGTCCAGTACGGCAGGGCGAGAAACTGCCCATCTACAACCGGCTCGCCGTGCTGCGAGCCGAGCGCGGGCTGTCCCGTGCGCAGCTCGCGAAGCTGGTCGAGATCAACGTCCAATCGGTCGGCGCCCTGGAACGCGGCGACTACTACCCCAGCCTCGACCTGGCCTTCCGGCTCTGCGCGGTCTTCGAGCTGCCGGTCGAGGCCGTCTTCGCGCGCACCCCGTTCACCGCGATGTCGACCGAGCTCTACGGAAGGAGCACCGATGCCTGACCCGAATCTGACCATTCCGGCCGAGGCCACCCCCGACTGGCTGCTGCGCTACGCCGACTGGCGGGCGGTGCGGTACGAGCGCCGGATGGAGAAGACCCGCAAGGTCCTGCCCTCGCTGCGCACCCGGCGGGCCCGCCGGATCCTGGTGCTGATCCTGATCGCGGGCCTGTTGCTCGGCGTCGCCGCGTCGATCGCCGCCTTCTGGAGCCTGGCCGCCGCCGGGATCCCGTTCGTCGTCGGCGTCGTGGGCGCGCTGATCGCCCTGACGCTGGTCCGGATCAGCACCGGCGGCGTGGCCGACGCCCCGTCGGAGGCCCTGGACGAACTGCAACTGGCCCAGCGCAACGCCGCCCGGTCGTTCGCGTACATCCTGCTACTGCCGGTGATCATCGGCATCTACTTCGGCGCGATCGCCCTCAGCACGCGCGACTACGTGGCCGGCGACACCGTCGCCGCCCTCGCCTGGCTGCTGATCAGCGCGACCTTCGCCATCAGCTGCCTGCCGGAGATCCTGCTGACCTGGTGGCTGCCCGAGCCGTCCGATGACGAGGAGTGACCGACCGATGCCCGCCGCCCTGCACGTGGCCCACCTGACCAAGAACTACGGAGCGCTGCGCGCGCTCGACGACGTCGGCTTCACCGTCGCCCCCGGCGAGATCTTCGGTTTCGTCGGCAGCAACGGCGCAGGCAAGTCGACCACCATGCGGATCATCCTCGGCGTGCTCGCCGCGGACTCCGGCGAAGTGCGGCTCGGTGACGCGCCGATCGACTTCGCACGACGCCGCCGCATCGGCTACATGCCCGAGGAACGCGGCCTCTACCCGAAGATGAAGGTCGGCGCGCAGCTCGCCTACCTGGCCCGGCTGCACGGCCTGGACAAGCCGGCGGCGCAGGCCGCGGCGCGGGCGTGGACGCAGCGCCTCGGCGTCGAGGCCCGGTACGACGACAACGTCGCCGATCTGTCGCTCGGCAATCAGCAGCGGGTACAGCTGGCCGCGGCCCTGGTGCACGATCCCGACGTACTGGTGCTCGACGAGCCGTTCTCCGGTCTCGACCCGGTCGCCGTCGACGTGATGAGCGAGGTGCTGCGCGACAAGGCCGCCCAGGGCGTGCCGATCCTGTTCTCGTCGCACCAGCTGGAACTGGTGGAACGGCTGTGCGACCGCGTCGGCATCATCTCCGGCGGCCGGATCAAGGCGCTGGGCACCGTGGACGAGCTGCGCGCGACCGACGGCACCGTCCTCGAAGTGCGCGGCCCCGACCCGGCCACCCGCTGGGCCGACGGCCTGCCCGGCGTCGCCGCGGCCGACTACGCCCCGGAGCTCACCCGGCTGACCCTGACTGCCGGGGCCGACGACCAGCAGGTGCTGGCCGCCGCCCTCGCGCACGGACCGGTCCATCGCTTCGCCGCGACCGCCCCGTCCCTGACCGATCTGTTCCGAGAGCTGGTGTGAGATGACCCCCGACCGCAACAATCTCTGGATCATCGCCGTGCGCGAGATCACCGTCCGCGCCCGGGAACGGTCGTTCCTGATCAGCACCGCGCTGATGATCGCGGTGATCGTGATCGGCGCGATCATCTGGTCGGCGCTCGCCGGCCGCGACGGTGCCGACAAGATCGGCATGGTCGACGGCGCTCCCCCGCTCGCCGGGGCGATCACCCAGACCGGGGTCTCCACCGGGCACCGCGTCGTCTTCGTCGTCGTGAACGACGCGGCCACCGCGCAACGGCAGGTGGACGACGGCACACTCAAGGCCGCCGTACTGGCCGGGCCCGGCCGGCACTACACGATCCTGTCGAAGTCCGGGATCGACAGCGCCTTGGACGGCGTGCTCCGCGGCGGCATCTCGGCCTATCAGCTCGAGGCGTCGCTGTCTCAGCACGGTGTCACACTGACGGACCTGCCCCGCGCGACCATCGTCGACCGGCAGCTCGAACCCGCGAAACCCGACGTCGGGCAGCGCGTGGGGGTCGCGATGATCGGCGCGATCCTGCTCATGATGGCGGTGATGACCGGCGGGGTGATGGTGGCCGTCGGCGTCGTGGAGGAGAAGTCGTCGCGGATCGTGGAGATCCTGCTGTCGTCGGTGCGGCCGCTGCAACTGCTCTGGGGCAAGATCCTCGGCATCGGCGCGATCTCACTCGGTCAGGTGGTGCTGCTGGGCGCCACCGCGCTGATCGCCGGCAGCGCCACCGGCCTGCTCACGATCCCCGGCACCGCGGCCACCGTGTTCGCGGCGGTGATCGTCTGGTTCGTACTCGGCTTCCTGTTCTTCGCCGCGCTGTACGCGGCGATCGGCGCGATGGTCAGCAGGCAGGAGGAGCTCAACGGCGCGTCGACCCCGCTCACCTTCCTCGCACTCGGCGTGCTGTACTCCGGGATCTTCGGGATCCAGGCGCTCGATGCCACCTGGCTGCAGGTGCTCAGCTGGGTTCCGCCGTTCAGCGCCGTCCTGATGCCGATCCGGATCGCCACCGGCGACGTCGGCACGCTCGGCGTGATCGGCGGCCTCGCGGTGATGATCGCGGGCTGCGCCGCGGTGGTCTGGGCCGGGGCGCGGATCTACACGCACTCGGTGCTGCGCACCGGCAGCCGGACCAGTTGGTCGGAGGTCGGACGGATGCTGGCCCGGCGGTCGTAGCGGGCCGGGTACGACGACGGGCGGCGCACTCCCAGGGAGTGCGCCGCCCGTCGTATGTCTGCCTATGCGCCGAGGAGGTCGATCACGAAGATCAGCGTCTTGCCGGACAGGCGGTGGCCGCCACCGGCCGGACCGTAGGCCAGTTCCGGCGGGACCACGAGGCGGCGGCGTCCGCCGACCTTCATGCCGGGGATGCCTTCCTGCCAGCCCTGGATGAGCGCGCCGAGCGGGAAGTTGGCGCTCTGGCCGCGATCCCACGACGAGTCGAACTCCTCGCCGGTGTCGTACTCGACGCCGACGTAGTGGACGTCGACCATGCCGCCGGGGACGGCCTCGGCGCCGTCACCGATGATCAGATCGGTGATCTGCAGCTCGGCCGGGGCCGGGCCCTCCGGGAATTCGACTTCGGGTTTGGTGCTCATGATCAGCGGTTCTCCATCGGGGTGTAGTCGCGCTCGGTGTATCCGGTGTACAGCTGACGCGGGCGGCCGATCTTGGTGGCCGGGTCGGCGTGCATCTCGCGCCAGTGCGCGATCCAGCCGGGCAGGCGGCCGAGCGCGAACAGCACGGTGAACATGCGGGTCGGGAAGCCCATGGCCCGGTAGATGACGCCGGTGTAGAAGTCGACGTTCGGGTACAGCTTGCGCTCGATGAAGTAGTCGTCGTGCAGCGCGACCTCTTCCAGGCCCTTCGCGATGTCCAGGAGCTCGTCCTGCACGCCGAGGGAGGCGAGGATCTGATCGGCGGTCTTCTTCACGATCGCCGCGCGCGGATCGTAGTTCTTGTAGACGCGGTGCCCGAAGCCCATGAGCTTCACGCCGTCTTCCTTGTTCTTCACCTTGTTCATGAAGGCCGCGGTGTCGCCGCCGGAGGCCTGGATGTCTTCGAGCATCTCCAGGACCGCCTGGTTGGCGCCGCCGTGCAGCGGGCCCCACAGGGCGTTGATGCCGGCCGAGACCGAGGTGAAGAGGTTGGCCTGCGAGGAGCCGACCAGGCGCACGGTCGACGTCGAGCAGTTCTGCTCGTGGTCGGCGTGCAGGATGAACAGCATGTCGAGCGCCTTGGCGACGTCCGGGTTGACCTCGTAGGGCTCGGCCGGGAAGCCGAAGGTCATGCGCAGGAAGTTCTCGACCAGACCGTAGGAGTTGTCCGGGTAGAGGAACGGCTGGCCGACCGACTTCTTGTAGGCGTAGGCCGCGATGGTCGGCAGCTTGGCCAGCAGCCGGATGGTGGACAGCTCCACCTGCTCGGGATCCTTGGGATCGAGCGAATCCGGGTAGTAGGCCGAGAGCGCGTTGGCCGCCGACGAGACGACGGGCATCGGGTGCGCGTTGCGCGGGAAGCCGTCGAAGAAGCGCTTGAGATCCTCGTGCAGCAGCGTGTGCCGACGGATCTTGTCGGTGAACTCCTCCAGCTGATCGGTGGTCGGCAGCTCGCCGTAGATCAGCAGGTAGCTGACCTCGATGAACGTCGACCGCTCGGCGAGCTGGTCGATCGGGATGCCGCGGTAGCGCAGGATCCCCTCGTCGCCGTCGATGTAGGTGATGGCCGACTTGGTGGCCGCCGTATTGACGAAACCACCGTCGAACGTGGTCATCCCGGTCTTCGACAGGAACGGGCCGAGTGCGACCGAGTCGCTGCCCTCGGTCGCCTTCAGGATCGACAGGTCGATGGACCCGCCGGGGTACGTGAAGGTACCGGTCGCCTGTTCATCGGTCGTTGCTTTATCCGCGGACACACAAACCCCTTATAAACTCGCGGTCTGACCAGCTGTTGGTTACAAGCTAGTCGGCTGCCACTAGCGCCGCCCAATTGAGGGTCCCTCAGCAAGAATTCCGGGCGGCTGTCGTCGTCCGCTCAGCTTACCCACAGGGACTACGGTGGTGTCATGCGAGAGCTACCCGCGGGCGACGACGCGGTCCTGCTCGACTTCTCCGCCGAGCCCGATCCGGCGGCCGCCGCGGCGCACTCGGCGCGGGTCCTGCGCGCCGCCTCCGACGCCGGCATCCTGGACGTCTCCGACGCGATTCCGGCCGCCGCCACGGTGCTCGTATCGGCCCGGCGCGGGCACCGTATCGACGCGCTCGCGGTGCGTCGTGTCCTGCGCTCGGCGGGCACCTCGGCGACCGGTCCGGCCGGTGCCGGCGACCCCGAGATCGTGGTGCCGGTGACGTACGACGGCGCCGATCTCGGCGAGGTCGCCGCGCTCGCCGGAGTGACCCCGGAGACGGTGATCTCCGCTCACTGCGCGACGGTGTGGCGGGTGCAGTTCATGGGCTTCGCGCCCGGCTTCGGGTACCTGGTCCCCGACGTCTCCTCGCCGGCCGATGCGCGGGCCGTGTTCGACGGTCTGACGCGCCGCGCGCAGTCCCGTCCGGCGGTGCCCACGGGCTCGGTCGCGGTAGCCGCCGGTTACAGCGCGGTGTACCCCCGGACCAGCCCCGGAGGATGGTTTCTGTTGGGGCACACCGACATTCCGCTGTGGGATGTCTCCGCCGAACCTCCGGCGCTGCTGACCGCCGGCGCCACGGTGAGGTTCTCGTGCGCGGGCTGACCGTCGTCTCCCCCGGACCACTCGCCACCTTCCAGGACTTCGGCCGGCCGGGCTACGCGCATCTGGGCGTGCCGGTGTCCGGGGCCGCCGATCTGGGGTCGCTGCGGCAGGCGAACCGGCTCGTCGGCAATCCCGAATCCGCGGTGGCGATCGAGACCACTCTGGGCGGGTGGTCCGCGCGGGCCCGCGGGCACGTGGTGCTGGCCGTCACCGGACCGGCGACGGCGGTACGGATCGACGGACGCGTGGTCGGCAGTCACGCGGCGGTCGGGCTGCCCGACGGATCACTGATCGAGGTGCCCGCCCCGGCGCACGGCTGCCGCAACTACGTGGCGGCGCGCGGGGGGTTCGTCGTGCCGCCGATCCTGGGTTCGGCGTCTACCGACACGCTGTCGGGACTGGGCCCGGATCCGTTACGCGAGAGTGAGGAATTGCACATCGGCGAGACCGCTCTGGAGTGGCCGCCGGAGACCGTCGCGCCGGGGCCGCCGGCGCCGGGCCGCTACCACGAACTGACCATCCGACGCGGGCCCCGGTACGACGATCTGGCCGACCCGGCGGCCCTGTCCCGGATCACCTGGACGGTGAACCCGGCGAGCAACCGGATCGGTGTGCGGCTGGATGCTCTCGATGACGCCCTGCACCATCGCGCTGGCCTGCCCGCGCAGCCGTCGGAGGGGGTGCCGCTGGGCGCCGTGCAGGTGCCGCCGAGCGGCCAGCCGGTGCTCTTCCTGGCCGACCACCCGGTGACCGGCGGCTATCCGGTGGCCGCGGTACTCACCGCCGAATCGGTCGACCGCGCCGCCCAGCTGGTCGCCGGAGACACGGTGCGGCTCCACCTCGCTTGACACAGATGTATGATTTTGTGTCATGACCTCGGAGATGCTCGGCCCCGACTCCGTCACCTGGCGCTTCTTCGGCGGCTGGCGCGGCATGCTGATGGGTCTCTGGTCCGGGTCCATGCAGAACATGCACCCGAAGCTGGCGGCGGGAGTGTGGGACCACTCCGACTTCTTCGGCGAGCGGTGGGAGCGGCTGATGCGCTCGCTCTATCCGATCAGCGGCGTCGTCTTCGATCTCGATCCGGCCACCGGCCGGCAGGTCCGCGACTATCACCTGACCATCAAGGGCACCATGGCCGACGGCGGGCGCTACCACGCCCTCGACCCCGACGTCTTCTACTGGGCGCACGCGACCTTCTGGTACGGCAACATCCGCTGCGCGGAGGCCTTCGGCCCGCCGATCACCGAGGCGGACAAGCGCGCCCTGTTCGAGGAGTCCCGCACCTGGTATTCGATGTACGGCGTCAGCATGCGGCCGTGCCCGGACACCTACGAGGAGTTCCTGGAGTACTGGGACCACATGTGCCGCCACGTACTGCGCGATCACGACGCGGTGCGCACCGTCCTGGACATCACTCAGCTGCCACCGCCACCGTGGATGAAGCCGTGGATGCCGCAGTGGCTGTGGCGCCGCCAGGTCGCCGTCGTGCAGCGCGTGTTCCGGTGGATCACCACCGGCCTGTACGACGAACCCGTCCGCGAGATGATGGGCCTGACGTGGACTGCGTCCGATGAGCGGCGCTTCCGGCTGTTCGGCCGCCTCGTCGACCTGAGCCAGCGACTCACGCCGGACCGCTACCGGCGACATCCCCGGGCGCGCGACGCGTTCGACCGGGTGAGCGGCCGCGTCGCCGCCGATGCTCCCCTGCTGGAGACCCCGGCGCGCAACCTCCCGAGCGGCGCCGAGCGGGAGAACCCGATCCACTACTGCCCGGTGCACACCGCGCGTCGTGCACGGTTGCCGTGGCAGAGCAATGTCGTGAACGACTGACTGCGCGCGTCCGCGGATCCGCGCGGTCTTGCATCGTGCTTCCGCACATGCGCGCGCTGGGCGCGCCGATCCGCGGAAAGTCTCATGCCCCTCGCCGGGCCGCGAGATCGAGGTGCCAGCGGATCATGGCGACGGTCTGGGCGGGCCGCTCGACGATGTCGGCCCACGTGAAGTGGATGACCGTCCACCCCGCCGCCGAGAGTGCATTCCCGCGCGTGCGATCGTGCTGGAAAGCCTCGGCATCCGAGTGATACGACATGCCGTCGATCTCCACCGCGAGCCGCTGTTCCACGAAGGCGACGTCGACGGCGTAGCCGCCCACCGCCGAGTAGTTCAATTCGAACGGCGGCAGATCCGAGGACGACAGCAGATTCGTGAGCGCACGACGCTCCGCAACCGACCGCGCACCCGCTGCGGCCTCGTTGAGCATGGCGGCGACCGCACTCGCGCCGCGTCGGCCCGGATAGCGAGCATCCGCGGTGATGAGATCGGCGAGATCCACCGCCGAACTCTGCAGCGCGCGGTCCACGATCGCCATCCCGAGCGACGACGCCGAGTCGAGCACGGCGAGCGGAGCCGATACGGTCGCGAGATTCCTGACGACCGTGCGGTCGACCGCGTCCAGCTCGCGATACCAGAGGTTCACCCGGCCGAGGCCTGGTGAGAACGGCTTTCGTGAACTCCGGCTCCGCGGAACGGTCACGTGGACCGTCGCCGGCGGTCTCGGCCACAGGCCACGCCAGTACGCGGCCGAAGGCCCGCACAAGACAGCGCGGGGACCAGCACTCCACACGACCGCGCGAATCCTCGCACGCACCGTCATCAGGTGGTCCGCGGCGCGATATACCGAGGGACCGACCCGTTCCCACTCCCCGGACCTGCACTTCCGGGAGACGACGGACCGATGCAGACCGCACGCGCGTGTCTGTTTGAGGGTGATGACGCCATCCTGCCGTGCCAGGAGACGCCGCATCTTGGCCAGGTCGACAGTGGTCGGCGGCGCGTATTCAGCGGTGTCGGCAACGGTCATGGTTCTTGGACGCGCCAGACCCCCGACCGGTTCCACGACGCGCCGACGATCACCGCCACCCGGACCCCACGGACTCAGCAGGTTCGCGCGGTCGACCCGGATCGTCAGCGGATGCGCGCGCTGGGCGCGCCGATCCGCGGAACGACCTGACACCGTCAGGGCGTGTCGACCGGTTGCTCGTTCCGGGTGACGCGGTAGCGCCAGAACATCGGGAAGGTCAGGGCCGCGACGACGGTGAGGATCACCGTCAAGACACCGCCGCCGGCGAAGGTCACCGCGGTGCCGACCATCGCGGCGGAGGCGCCGTGGGCGACGTCGGCGATGCGCGGCCCACCGGCCACGACCACGATGAACACGCCCTGGAGACGGCCGCGCACGTCGTCGTTCGCGGCGGCCTGCAGCATGGTCTGCCGGAACGCGGCGGACGCCATGTCGGCGGCACCGCCGATCATCAGCGCGACCATCACGATCGGCAGCACCGGCAGCGCGGTGCCGTGCGCGAAGAACAGCGCACTGCCCGCGACGACGATCGACAGCCCCCAGATACTGATCGCGATCACCACCGCCCGGCCCTGGCGCTGCACGCGGGAGACCCAGCCGGAGAACACGCCGCCGAGTACCGCGCCCAGCGGGATGGCGATGAACAGCAGCGCGAACGCGTAGCCGCCGTCGGACGGCCCGCCGAAGCTCTCGTGCGCGATCTGCGGGAACAGCGCACGCGGCATACCGAAGATCATCGCGATCAGGTCGACCACGAACGACGCCAGCAGCACCGGATGGTGCCGCAGATACACCAGGCCGTCGATCACCGATCGCAGGCCGGGAGTGGACGGCGCCTCCCCGTCGCGCTCGGGGCGCAGCGACGGCAGCGCGACCACCGCCCACAGCGTCGCCAGCATGCAGATCGCGTCGGTCAGGTAGAGCAGCGAGAAGCCGAGGACCGGGATCAGCGAGGCCCCGACGAGCGGGCCGGCGATCGCACCGGCCTGCATCACGGTCATGTTGAGCGAATTCGCGGCGGGCAGCAGGTCGTCGTCGAGGAGGCGCGGAAGCACCGCCGTGCGCGTGGGCTGGTTGACCGCGAAGAACGCCTGTTGCACCGCGAAGAGGGCGAGCAGCGCCCAGACGTTGTTCCAGTCGAAGAAGGCCTGCACCCAGAACAGGACGGACGTGGCGATCAGGCCGAGGGTGGTGATGACAAGAATGATGCGGCGGTCGAAGACGTCGGCCAGCGACCCGCCCCAGAGCCCGAAGATCACCAGCGGCACCAGCCCGAAGACACCGGTGAGACCGACGTACGCCGAGCTGCCGGTGATCGCGTAGATCTGCGCGGGCACCGCGACGACGGTCAGTTGCGCGCCGATGACGGTGATGATGTTGGCCCACCACAGGCGCGCGAAGTACCGGTTGGCGAGTGGCCGGGTGTCGGCGAATATCTTCGCCACTCAGACCCCTTCCGGCGCCGGGCCGCCGGTCACGGCTGAAGACGGCGAGTGACCCACTCGCCGCCCTCGAATTCCGCGACGGCGCGGTTGTGCAGGCGGTCGGCACGACCCTGCCAGAACTCGACGCGCCAGGGCAGCAGCCGATAGCCGCCCCACTGCGAGGGAACCGGGACGGGCTCGGCGTCGCCGAATTCGGCCGCCACCCGCGCGGCCTGCGCTTCGAGCGCGGCCCGCGACTCGATCGGCTCCGACTGCGCCGACGCCCGCGCCGACAGCTGCGATCCGCGCGGGCGCGCGTTCCAGTAGGCCGCGGTCTCGGCCGGGTCGACCTTCTCGACGGCGCCGCAGAAGTGGACCTGTCGTTCCAGGGCGATCCACGGGAAGGTGACCGACGCGACGGGGTTCGCCTCCAGGGCACGGCCCTTGGCCGAGTCGTAGCCGGTGAAGAACACGATCCCGCGCGGGTCGGCGCCCTTGCAGAGGACGGTCCGGGTCATCGGGATGCCGTGGGCATCGGCGGTGCCGAGCACCATCGCGTTCGGCTCCGGGATCCGTGCGGCGACGGCCTCGCCGAGCCAGCGCTGGAACAGCCCGAGCCACGGCGGATCCCCCGTCAGCCACGACGGATCCAGATGGTCGACGACGCCGTCGGCGCCCGCCGTGGAGGCCGCCCCGTAGCCGACGCGCATGTTGGGAAGATCCAGTTCGCTCACCTCTCGGATGCTACTGACCGGCGTCCCCGCGGTTCAGCCGAGGTCGCGCCGCGAGTAGGCGGCCGCACCGACGGCGCCGACCGCGACGGCGAGCACGCTCATCACGGTCAGCGGCAGCCACGCCCCGGACGGCACCGGGACGGCGGGCGTGTGCGTGAAGGGCGAGACCTCGCGCAGCCAGTGCGGGAGACCGAACATCTCGGCCAGCGGGCCGAGCGCGAAGGCGATCAGCAGGATCGGCCAGCCGGCGAGGGCCAGCGCCTCGTGCGCGGCGTACGCGGCCAGCACCACCGCCACGGTCAGCGCGACCGCCGGGACGGCCACCGCCGCACCGGTGAACGCGATGCGCGCGGTGTGCGCCCATCCACCGCCGGCCAGCCCGGCGCCGACGGTGATGCCGGTCGCGGACGCGACCAGCACCGCGAGCGCGGCGGTCAGCGCCGCTCCGGCGTAGACGACGTAGTAGCGCAGCCGCGAGACCGGCGCCGACAGCAGCAGCTCGGCGCGGCCCGACCGCTCCGCCGAACGCATGGCGATCACCACCCCGACGCCGCCACCCGCCGCCGCGACCGCCAGGAAGACGCCCATCGTCGACAGGAACATGTCGGTCAGCGTGCCGCCGCCGGCCGACGCGATCACCCGCTGCACCACCTCGTTACCTGTCGCCAGCGACGCCACCTGCGTCGACAGCACACCGACGACCAGTGCGTACAGCCCGGTGCCACCCGCCCACGACACGGCCACCACCCGGGTCAGCCGCTCCACGATGCCCGGCAGCGACCAGTGCCGCGGGCCGCGGCTCGGTCCCGGACGCCGCACGAACAGACCCGCGCCGAGGTCACGGCGCCGTCGCACCCCGGCGGCCACCGCGCAGCCGGCGGCGAACACCGCGAGACACGGCAGCACGAGCCAGAGCCGGTCGGCGCCGAACGGGTCCATCCGCTCGGCCCAGCCGACCGGGGTGAGCCAGCGGAGCCAGCTCACCGCGGGCACCGTGTCGGCGACACCGCGCAACAGGTAGCCGCCGACCACCACAGCACTGCCCGCCAGCGTGGCGGCGTGCGCACTCGCCGCCACCTCGGCGGCGATCAGCGCGGTGCCCGCGGCCGCCAGTCCCACGCCCCAGTATTGGGCGAAGACGGTCGCGACCGGCAGCGCGCCGCCGCCGTACGCGGCGATCACCCCGGCCATCGCCGCGCTGGTCGCCGTCACCAGCACGGTCACCGCGATCATCGCCGACAGCAGCGGTGCCAGCGGTCCCACCGCACCGGCGAGCACCATCTCGGTGCGCCCGGCCTCCTCTTCCCGCCGGGTCTGCCGCACCACGGCCATCACCGCGCAGACACCGAGCGTCGCGATCATGAACAGGCCGGCGCGCCAGGTGGTGAGGGCGGCGACCGCGTCGTCGTCCGGAATCGGCCCGAGCAGGAAGACGAACATGGCGCTCGCGCTCAGGCCCGACCGCAGCTGGGCGATCTGCTCCGGGTGGGCGTACATGGTCTTGATCGACGCCGCCGTCGAGACGTTCATCAGCGCGAACACGACCACCGTGACCGGGGTGATGATCCGTTCGGCGCGCAGTCCGGTGCGCAGCAGCAGCGGCCAGCCCGCCACCGGAGCGTTCACGGCGCGCCCACCCCGTAGGTCTGCAGGAACAGGTCCTCCAGGCTCGGCGGCGTGATCGACACCGACGACGGGTCGAGCGCGGCGAGCCGCGACAGCACGTCGCCCAGCGCGGCGGCGTCGACCGTGAAGACCAGCGACTCGCCGTCCCGCGACAGGTCGTGCACGCCGTCGACCCCGGCCAGGGTCTCCGGACCCGCGGCGGCGGCGGAGACCCGGACGCTGGACCGGCGCAGATGCCGCAGCTGGTCGAGCGGTCCGGCGAGCACCGTGGCGCCGTCGCGGATGATGGTGACGGTGCTGCACAGCTCTTCCACCTCGGACAGCAGATGCGAACTCATCAGCACCGCGGCGCCGCGACTCGCCCGCTCCCGCACGGCGAGGGTGAACTCGCGGGTCATCAGCGGGTCGAGGCCGGAGGTGGGCTCGTCGAGCACCAGCAGGTCGGTGTCGGTACAGAGCGCCGCGATCAGTGCGACCTTCTGCCGGTTCCCCTTGGAGTAGGTCTGCGCGCGTTTGCTCGGATCCAGGTCGAAACGCTCGATCAGTTCGGCGCGGGACGCGGCCGCGGCGGCCTGCCGCCCGCGCAGGGCGAGCAGCAGATCGATGCATTCGCCGCCGGTCAGGTGCGGCCAGAGGGTGACATCGCCGGGCACGTACGCGAGACGACGGTGCACGGCGACCGCATCGCGGTGCGGGTCGTGCCCGAAGAGGCGCACCTCGCCGGCATCCCGGCGCAGCAGGCCGAGCAGGATGCGGATCGTCGTCGACTTGCCCGCACCGTTCGGTCCGAGGAATCCCGCGACCTCACCGGGCGCCACGGACAGGTCCAGTCCATCGAGGGCCACGAACCGGCCGAAATGCTTGACCAGACCTCGAACGTCGACCACTGCGTTCATCGGGAATACTCCTTGGCAGACACGGAGCGGGCACGGAGACCGTCGTGTCTCTCATTGAACACCCGGCCGGGCACCCCCGCCCGAACGAGCTGAAGGAATCGCCATGACGCAGCCGACCGACCCCACCGAGCGGCCCGGCGACCAGTCCGCGGCACCGCACGCGCCGGCTCCCGCCGCGCCGGAGCCGTACACGCACGAGCCGTTCACGCAGGAGCCGTTCAGCGAATCGTCGTTCGCCCGGGCCGTACCGGAGACCGGACCGAGCAGCCCGTACGCGCCGACGACGTCCGGGACGCCGCTGCCCGGGACCGGGTACCCCGGTCCCGCCTATCCGGGCGCGGCGTACCCGCCGCAGTCGTACCCGGGACAGCCGTACGCGGTGGCCGGCGCTCCGGCCACCGCATACCCGGGCATTCCGGCCGCCGTCGCACCGGCGCCGACCCGCCGGCCGGTACCGGTGATCGTCGCGGCCATCATTCTGATCGTGGGCGGCGTCTTCCTGGCGATCCTCACCGGCGCCCTCATGGCCGCCGGGATCAACATCGGGGACTACACCGACACCAGCAAACTCGACCCGGACGCCGAGCGGCTCGGTCAGAGCGTGATGAACGTGTTCCTCATCGTCCAGATCGTCCTCTGCCTGGCCGCCGCGGGAATCGGTGTCTGGCTGCTGGTCAGCCGGTCGAACGCCGCCCGGATCTGCGCGACCATCGCCGCGGTGCTGCTGGCGATCACCTGCTACGGGATCGTCGCCTCCATCGCGGTGCCGATCCTGCTGTTCGCGCCGGAGTCGTCGAAGAGGTGGTTCCGCGCCGAGCCCGAGGCCCCGCTCCCGCCGGCCCCGTACTGACGGGCCGTTCCGGATCGCCCGTGCGCTTGGATGACGGCGGACGATTCCGGCATGGGAGAAACAGGGACTCAGCCCTTCCACGCTCCGCGCGAGACCCGGCCGGGCGCCGCAACCGTCGTCGCCGTGCTCTTGCTTCTCACCTGCAGCGGGATCACGGCCGCCATCGCGGTGCCGACCCTGCCGTTCGCGCCGGAGTCGTCGAAGAAGTGCTTCCGCGCGAAGCCGGAAGTCCCGTTTCCACCCGCCGCGCACTGAGGAAAGACTCGCGTCACCGCATTCACATGCTTGGATGACGTTCAGACAGATCCGACACAAAGGAGAAGCAACTCGATGACACAGCCGCCTCACGACCCTAATCAGCAGCCGTCCGGCGAGCCCTTTCAGCCGCCCCAGTACCCCGGCGGCGTCCCGCAGGGCAATCCCTACCAGGGCGGCCAGTACCCCGGCGCCGGAATCCCGGGCACCCCGTACCCGGCCGGACAGCCCGGCCCGCCGCCGCCCGGTTTCGGCGGGCCCGCACCGCTCACCACGCGGCCCGGTTCGGTCCTCGCCGCGGGCATCATCCTGTGCGCGATCGGCGCCGTCCTCGCGGTCATCCAGGTGATCAGTCTCATCGTCGGGTCCTCGAGCGGCGTCTACTCGGGCGTCTCTCACGGCCTGGTGGTCGTCGCCGGCCTGATCGGCCTGCTCCTGTCGCTGTTCGCCGTCGCCGCCGGCGCCTGGCTGTTCACGAGCCGGTCGAACGCGACCCGCATCACCGCCACCGTCGCCGCGGCGCTGCTGATCCTCACCTGCTGGGGCATCGTCGCCACCATCGCGGTGCCGATCCTGCTGTACGCCACCGAGACCGCCAAGCGCTGGTTCGCCACCGCGCCGGAAGCGGGCGCGGGCTACCCGCCGGCACCCGGCCAGTACTGAGTCCGGCGCTCGCACCCGGTCAGGCGTTGCGTACGCCCTGACCGGGTGCGACGCGTGTCACACCCTAAACTGTCTCCATGACCGATTCGCAGATCACGCTGCCCGCCGAACTCCTGCCCACCGACGGCCGCTTCGGCTGCGGACCGTCGAAGGTCCGTCCCGAACAGCTGCAATTCCTGGTGGACACCGGCGCGTCGGTCTTCGGCACCAGCCATCGCCAGGCCCCGGTGAAAAACGTGGTCGGCGACATCCGCGCCGGACTGACCGAGCTCTTCTCGCTGCCGGACGGCTACCAGGTGGTCCTCTCCAACGGCGGCACCACCGCGTTCTGGGATGCGGCCGCGTTCGGCCTGGTCCGCAAGCAGGCACTGAACCTGACCTACGGCGAGTTCTCTTCGAAGTTCGCCACCGTCACCAAGAAGGCGCCGTGGCTCAACGACCCGAAGGTGATCTCCACCGACCCGGGCACCGCCCCCGATCCCGCCGCGATCACCGCCGACGACACGGCCGGCGTGGACCTGATCGGCTGGGCGCACAACGAGACCTCGACCGGTGTCGCCGTGCCGGTGCTGCGCCCGGCCGCCGCCGGTGACGCGCTCGTCGCGATCGACGCCACCTCGGGCGCGGGCGGCCTGCCCGTCGACATCAGCGCCACCGACGTCTACTACTTCGCACCGCAGAAGTGCTTCGCCTCCGACGGCGGCCTCTGGGTCGCGATCATGAGCCCGGCCGCGCTGGAGCGCGTCGCCGAGATCGCCGCGACCGACCGGTACATCCCGGAGTTCCTGTCACTGCAGACCGCGGTGGAGAACAGCCCGAAGGACCAGACCTACAACACCCCGGCCGTCGGCTCGCTGCTGCTCTTCAAGAACCAGATCGACTGGATGAACGCGAACGGTGGACTCGACTGGTGCGTCGCACGCACCAAGGATTCCAGCTCGCGCCTGTACGACTGGGCCGAGAAGTCGTCGTTCGCCACCCCGTTCGCCGACGATGCGCATCGCAGCCAGGTGGTCGGCACCATCGACTTCACCGACGACGTCGACGCCGCGGCCGTGGCGAAGACGCTGCGCGCCAACGGGATCGTCGACACCGAGCCGTACCGCAAGCTGGGCCGCAACCAGCTGCGCATCGGCATGTTCCCGGCGATCGAGCCGGCCGACGTCACCACGCTGACCCAGGCCATCGACTACATCGTCGAGCGGCTCTGATCGCTCTCCGCACAACACCTGTGAACAGCACGTTTGCCGCGTGTCCGACCGACGGACACGCGGCATTCGGCTAGGCTGGGCGCAACCGGCGAGTCGAGGGAGGACCGTATGCGTGAGCTCGAAGTGCTGCGCGTCGAGTCCGACGGGCAGTACGTGGTCTGCATCGATCGCGAGACCGACGAGCACTTCCGGATCCGGGCCGACGACGATCTGCGCGCCGCCGCCCGCGCCGACACCACCGAACTCGGTCAGATCCCGGTGGCCGGCGACGCCGCGCTGCGGCCCCGCGAGATCCAGTCCCGGATCCGGGCCGGCGCCTCCGTCGAGGAACTGGCCGAGATCGCCGGCGTCTCCGTGTCGAAGATCGAGCGCTACGCGCATCCGGTGCTGCTCGAACGGGCCCGCGCCGCAGAACTCGCGCGCGCCTCGCATCCGATGAGCATTGACGGCCCGCGCCTGGCGACGCTCGGCGAGCTCGTCACCGAATGCCTGGTGCTGCGCAGCGCGGTGCCCGCCGACGCCCGCTGGGATTCGTGGAAGGCCGACGACGGCCAGTGGGTGGTCCAGGTGTCGTTCTACGAGGGCTCCACCGAGAACTTCGCGCACTGGCGCTTCTACCCGGGCACGCACGGCGGCACCACCGACGCGATCGACGAGCTGGCGGTCGAACTGACCGACCCGGAGATCGCGCGCGCGGCACGTCGGACCCGGCTGGCCGCGGTGCCCTCGCGGCCCGCACCTCGCCCCGAGCCCCACCGCGAGGTGCTGCCCGACGGACACGAAGAGGTGACCGTCGACGCGAACACGCTGATCGAGACGCAGCAGGCGGCACCGATCCGCCGGAAGGCACCGACCCACGTGCCGCTGGCCGACGTCCTGGACCTGCAGTACTCGACACCCCCGGCACGGCCCGACGAGGAGCCCGCGTCGGCCGATGCGGAGCCGGAGCCCGCGACGGAGACGGCCTCGGCGGAGACCGCGCCGCCGTCGATCCCGACGCCGCGGGAACTCGCCGAGCGCAAGCGGCCTTCGACGTCGTCCGACGACGATCGGCCCGCCCAGAATCGGCACCGCGCCAAGCGTGGCAAGCCCGCGGTACCCGCGTGGGAGGACGTGCTGCTCGGCGTCCGCGCCCACCCCGAGGACTAGGGCGCGTCCGACGTTCCGCGTCAGCGGGCCCGTTCGTAGAAGGCGACCGCCGCGGCCGTGGCCACGTTGAGCGAGTCGGTGCCGCGGCTCATCGGAATGCGGGCACGGACATCGCACTGCCGCATGGTGTGCTCGACGAGCCCCGGCCCCTCCGCGCCGACCAGGAAGGCCACCTTGTCCCCGGTCACCGCCTCGGCCAGCGGCACCGACCCCTCTCCCGGGGTGAGCGCCACCAGCGTGAATCCGGCCCCGGAGAGCAGACCGAGCTGGTCGGGCCACCGGCCGTCGTAGGTGGCGAACGGCACCAGCAGCACGTGCCCCATCGAGACGCGGATGCTCCGGCGGTACAGCGGATCCGCGCACCCGGCGCCGAAGATCACCGCGTCCACGCCCAGACCGGCGGCGTTGCGGAAGATGCTGCCGATGTTCTCGTGGTCGTTCACGCCCTCCAGTACCGCGACCGTTCGCGCGCCGGCGATCACCTCGGGGATCGACAGCGGTTCGGGTCGTCGTGCCGCGCCGAGCACGCCGCGGTTGAGATGGAATCCGACGATCGCGGCCATCACGTCGGCGGCGGCGCGGTAGAACGGCACGCCGTCGGCGCCCGGTGTCACCGAGCCGGCGGCGGCCAGCTCGCCGAGCCGCTTGTCCACGCCGAGGAAGGCGTGCGGGGCGAACCGGGAGGCGATCATCCGCTGCGCGACGGTCACGCCCTCGGCGATCACCAGGCCCTTGCCCTTGCGGCCACCCGGGAGCGCGGGCAGGTCGGGACGGCGGTCCACCGAGTTGAGATCGCGGAAGTCGTCGACGCGGGGGTCACCGGGATCGGTGATGTCCACGACGTCGACGGTCAGGGGATGCGGCATGGGTCCACCCTGGCAGACTCATCACGGTGACCAGCAACGTGCCCCGCCCCCTCGCCGCCCCGCTGTCCCTGCGCCGCGCCGTCGACGACGACTGGCCCGAGATCATGGCGCTCGACGCCCGCAGCTTCGCCCTGCCCGCGCCGCTGCCGGACGCGGAGATCGAGGAGTTCCGCGGCAAGGTGCGGGAAACGATCGTGGTGCGCGATGAGGGCTCCGAGGGTGCTCCGCTGGTCGCCGTCTCGCTGTGGCATCTGCTGCCGCTGACCGTCCCGGGCGGGACGGCGGTGCGGACGGCCGGGCTGTCGTGGGTGTCGGTGGCGGCCACGCACCGTCGCCGCGGGCTGCTGCGCGCGATGATGACCGAGCAGTTCGCCTCCTGGCGGCGGGCCAAGGTCCCGCTCGCGATCCTGACCGCGTCGGAGGGCGGTATCTACGAGCGCTTCGGCTTCGGCCCGGCGTGCTTCGCCGAGTCGGTCACCGTCGACCCGGCCGCGGTCTCGTGGCGGACTCCGCCGGAGAGCGACTCCCATGTCCGCTACGGCACGCCCGAGCAGATCGCGGCGCGCATCCCCAAGCTGCACGACCGGTGGGCCCTCACCCGGCCCGGCGCCGTCGGCCGCCCGAAGACCTGGTGGCCGTCGATCCTGGCCGACCGCGGCTTCCGCCGGAACTCCCAGACCACCGGGCTGCACTATCTGCTGCACGAGGACGGCTACGCCGCCTACCGGCTCGACGCCCGCACCAACACCGCCACCGTCGAGGACTTCTGCGCGGTGACCGAGCAGGCGCACACCGATCTCTGGCGGGTGCTCACCGGGCTCGACCTGGTCGGCTCCGTCGTCGCGAAGATCCCCGTCGACGACCCGCTGCCGTGGAAGCTCCGCAACCACCGCGCCGTCCGCTCGACGGGCCGCACCGACGAACTGTGGGTGTCGATCCTCGACGTGGCCGACGCCCTCGAACTGCGCTCGTACGACGTGAACGGGGCCGTCGTGCTCGACGTCGCCGACGGCTGGGGGAAGCGCGGCGGCCGGTACCTCCTGCGGGTCGCCGACGGGCGCGCCGAGGTGCGGCGGGAGCCGTCGTCGTCCGAGATGGCCACCGTGCCCCAGGTGAAGCTCGACATCTCGGTGCTGTCGTCGCTGTACTGCGGCGGGATGTCCGCGCGCGAGTTCGCCGCCGCGGGCCGCCTGTCCACCTATTCGGAGGCCACCGTCGCCCTGCTCGACGCTCTGTTCTCCAGCCGCCGGGCGCCCTTCGCCGGAACCTACTTCTAGGGATTTCGCCGCTGCCGCGGTTGCGGTACTTCCTCGACGACCTGACCGCCGCCGACGCCGCGGGACCCCCCAACCGCCCGTTGAGCCGATCGAGCCGCCAGGCGAGATCGAGTCGAAACGCACCCCCGACCGCAGAAAGTCGTTTCGACACGGCCGGGCCCCGGGGGCCCGACCGGCTCAACGAGCTATTCGAAGCGGCGTTCGGTGACATGCTGCCGCGACTGCGGTACTTCCTCGACGACCTGACCACCGCCGACGCGGCCGGGTTGCGGGCCCGGGACCTGACGACCACGGTCAAACTCACGTTCTCCGCTTTACGGCGTGGCCCGGACTTCACGCGGTGGCTCCTCGACTGGGCCCGGACTCAGCCGATCAGGTGGGAGATGGGACCGCGGGCGAAGTAGAGCAGGAACAGCGCGGCGACCACCCACAGCAGCGGGTGGACCGTGCGCCACTTGCCGCGGGCGGACGCCATCACCACCCAGGTGATGAAGCCGACGCCGATGCCGTTGGCGATCGAGTAGGTGAACGGCATGATCACGATGGTCAGGAAGGCCGGCAGCGCGTATTCGAAGCGGCTGAAGTCGATGTCGCGGACCTGCGCCATCATCAGCGCACCGACGACCACCAGGGCCGGGGTCACCGCCTCCATCGGCACGATCTCGTAGAGCGGCGTGAAGAACATCGCGATCACGAACAGCCCGCCGGTCACCACGTTCGCGAAGCCGGTCCGCGCGCCCTCGGCCACACCGGCCGCGGATTCGACGAAGACGGTGTTCGACGACGCCGAGGCGGCGCCGCCGACGATCGCGCCGGCACCCTCGACCACCAGGCCGCGCCCGATGCCGGGCAGGTTGCCGTCGGCGTCGGTGAGGCCGCCCTCCTTGCCGACGCCGGTCATCGTGCCCATGGCGTCGAAGAAGTTCGAGAGCACCAGGGTGAACACGAAGACGCAGGCCATCAGCACGCCGACGTCGGCGAACGAGCCGTTGAACGCGCCGAACAGGTCGACTTTGCCGAGGAGGCTCAGGTCGGGCAGGCTGCCGAAGCTGTGCGGGGTGCCCGGGACGTTCATCGCCCAGCCGCCGGCGTGGGTCTGAGCGCTCCCCAGGTGCAGGATGCTTTCGACGATCAGCGCGACGATCGTCATCACGACGATGCCGATCAGCAGCGCACCCGGCACCTTGCGGACGGTCAGCACGCCCATCAGCAGGACGCCGATCGCGAACAGGAGCACCGGCACGGTCGCCACCGAGCCGTCGACACCCAGCTGCACCGGCGGTCCGCCGGGCGTGCGGCTGACGAAGCCCGAGTCGACGAGACCGATGAACGCGATGAACGCGCCGATACCGGCGGCGATCGCCGACTTGAGTTCGGCGGGCACCGCGTTGAAGACGGCCGTCCGGAAGCCGGTGACACCGAGAATCACGATGATGATGCCGTCGATCACCACCAGGCCCATGGCCGCGGGCCAGCTCATGGTCGGCGCGATGGTGACCGCCAGCAGACTGTTGATGCCCAGACCGGCCGCGATCGCGAACGGGAAGTTGGCGACCAGGCCCATCAGCAGCGTCATCACGCCGGCGACCAGCGCCGTGACCGCGGCGACCTGCGGCATCGGCAGCACGTGGCCGTTGACGTCGAGGTTGTGGTCGACGCCGTCCACACCGCCGATGATGATCGGGTTCAACACCACGATGTAGGCCATGGTGAAGAAGGTGACCAGGCCGCCGCGGATCTCCCGCCCGTACGACGACCCGCGCTCACCGATCTTGAAGAAGCGGTCGACGGCGCCGGCCCGGCCGCCGCCCGGGGGCGTCACCACCGGGGTGCCGGCCGGCTCGTTGGTATCGCTCATTCGAGAAAAGCTACCGTAGGTAGCATGACCGCGCCGACCCCTGTCCCCGACCTGCCCGCACGACTGCGCGCACCGGGTCCGGTGATCGTCGTCGGCATGCTCGCCTGGCTAGTCGCCACCATCGTCGTCGCCGCCACCGGAATCGGCGGCGACCGGACGCTCCTGGTGTGCCTGGTCGGTCTGGCGGTGGGTCTGCTCGGCACCACCATCGTCCTGGTTCAGCAGGCGGCGGTGCGCCGCGGCAGCAAGGGCGCCCAGCAGGGCCTCGACTAGGCCGCGGACGGCTCGGTCCGGGCCCGGACCCAGGGGGAGATCTGGGCGTGCGCGATCAAACAGACCGCGATCCACACCGCGCCGAGCGTCCAGCCGACCAGGACGTCCGACAGCCAGTGCGCCCCCAGGTAGACGCGGGACAGCCCGACCACCACGGCCAGCAGCGGCGCGACCGCCAGCACCAGCGGATGCTCGCGGACCCACGCGTACAGCCGATAGCAGATCACCGCGGCCAGGCCGTAGACCACCGTCGACATCATCGCGTGCCCGGACGGGAACGACAGGCCGCCGACGTCGATCAGCCGGTCGGCGATCGGCGGGCGCTGGCGGCCGAAGGTGTGTTTGAGTATCGACATCAGCGCGTAGCCGGACAGCGTGCCGGCCGCGATCAGGGCCGCGAGAT
Organism: Gordonia marina; assembly: GCF_052036135.1. Classification (NCBI taxonomy): domain Bacteria; kingdom Bacillati; phylum Actinomycetota; class Actinomycetes; order Mycobacteriales; family Gordoniaceae; genus Gordonia; species Gordonia marina. The sequence goes on along the minus strand of NZ_JBPSDN010000012.1, from coordinate 83,391 downwards.
CGATCCGGTTGCCCATCCACGCGAGCACGAACACCGCGATCACCACGAGCGTGAGAGTGAGTGTGTCGCCCAGCACGGTCACCATCTGCCAGAGCGAGTTCCACGGCTCGCCGCGGATACCGAGCACCCAGTGGGTCACGCTCTGGTCGAAGGCGAACGGCGAGAGACTCATCGAGTCCACCGTACAGACCCCAGGTGCAGGGTGTCCGCGGCATCGCGCCAGCGTGGAACGGTCACCCGGCGCTCCTCGCCGTCGGCCAGCACGGCCACGTCGAGGCGGTCGTGCAGCAGCAGCAGACCGCTCAGGTCCCAGCCGGTCGCCGCGGCGATCTCGACGGCCTCGGGCGCGTCGGCGTCGAGCGGCCGGCCCGGCGACACCACCTGTGCCACCACCGTCTCCGAGGCGAGCGGCGCGTCGGCCAGTTCCGCGAACGCGGCCGCCGACGACGGCTCCGGGTGCGGCCCGGCCAGGACCGCGATCTGGCGCGGTACCACCGGCAGCAGCCACGGCTGGTCGACGACGACGGGCTCGCGGGTGACCGTCCCGGTCATCGTGCGCAGCGCCTCCGGCGGCTCGATGTCGTCGAGCCGGATCCGTCCGGCGGCCCGCGCCGCGACCAGGGCGGCATGGGCGCGCGCCGCGACCCCCGGCGCGACGGCCCGGCCGGGATCGGCGAGCGCCGCCAGCCAGGCGGCCGCGTCGTCGGCGTCGTCCGGTCCGGCACCGGCCGTCAGGGGCGCGAGAACGTCCGCGGCGGGATGGTCGAGCGGGTCGAACAGGCCCGCCCAGCGCGGGTCGCCGGGAGCGCGGAACTCCCGCAGCGGGCGACCGTCGATCTCGGCATGGCGCCGCAGCCACCACACGAGGTAGCCGTCGCGGTCGGCGAACTGCGCGGCGATCTCCGGATCGGCCGCGAGGAGCGCCAAGGCCGGGCGCCACCGGTCGGGGTCCACCAGGTCGAGGTCCCGCACGGCGATCAGCCGCTCGGGCGGCACGCCCACGAAGTCCCACCAGTCCTCCTCGCCGTCGAGGTCGTGGTCGGGCGCGGTCGGCAGGTCGTCGTAGACCGGCGCGAAGCCCCAGCCCGCGCCCAGCCGCCGCAGCGGGCCGGCGCCGTACGCCTCGACGACGGCCGGGTCGACGAGGCCGAGCCCGGCGTCGTCGTACAGCACGTCGTGCAGCGGGCTCCCGGGCAGCAGCAGCTCGTCCACCGGCCGGTCGCTGCCGTCGGCGGCCCGCACCGGCAGCGCACCGAGCCACCCCGGAAGCGCCGAGCCGGCCGATTCGTCCGCGGCGACCAGCCGCAGCACCGTATCGGCCAGTTCCTCGAGTTCGTCGTCGTCGGCGGCGTCCATCCGCTGCTGCAACGCCGGGTGCGCGAGCACGTCGCCGATCGAGAGTCGTTCCAGGCCGAGCCGGTCCAGCAGCGGGTGGTACGCCGCGGGATCGATCACCGGGATCCAGTCCACCGGAATGTCGGCGCCGCGGGGCAGGTCGACGACGGCCAGCCCGCGCACCCCGCGGCGGGTTCGTCCATCGGCGCGCGGCACCGGGAGCGCGCCCAGTTCCTCGGCGGCTTCCCGGGTCGAGGTCAGCGGGTCGAGCGCCGCGTAGAGGCGTGCCCACCACCGCGCCGGCCGCACCACACCGGCGAGCAGGTCGGCGACCTCGGCCAGGCTCGTCTCCCGGGCGCCGAGGCGCAGCAGGGTGCGGGCGGCAGCACCGTCGCTCGACTCCGGAGCGGCGAGCGGTGCGATCACCTCGCCCAGCAGCTCCGCGAGATCGGCGGTGAGGCCGCGCAGCACCCAGGTGCGTTCCGGCGCCAGCGGTTCGTCGCCGGACGACGACGGCACCCAGCGGGTCGCCGCGAGTTCGGCGAGCACCGCCTCACGCAGCACCCCGTCGGGCCCCGACGCCGCGAACGCGGGCGCCGGCACCAGCAGGTGCCGCTGCTCGGCGGCGACCAGAAGCAGGAGACCGGTGTATCCGGCGGCGGCCGCCGCGGCATCGGCATCGGGGTGCAGCCCGCGCCGGTCGGGGGTGAGCGGCAGGTCGGTGATCAGCCGCGCGGGCAGCGAGAGCGGGATCTGCGTGGGCGTCGGGGCGCGGAGGACGTCACCGGTCAGCGGGTGGATACCGGCGTCGTCGACCGGCACCAGCCAGCGATGGCCGCCCGCGGTGCTCTCCAGCCAGGTCGCCACCACCCGGCCGTCGTCGATGATCTCGACCCGGCCGGCCCGCTCGCGGCGGGTCAGCACCCGCCCGGCCACGTCGATCTCGCCCAGCGCGGTCAGTTCGAGCAGCAGGTCGGGGGCCTCGGCACGAGCCTGGTCGAGCAGTTCGGTCACCCGGGCGGCATCGCGGACGTGCAGCACCACCTCCGAATCGAGGCCGGTCGACGGCGCCTCGTCGAGCGGCCAGGCCAGGCGCTGACCGGGGACGCGATGGCCGCGCAGCGCCGGATCGAGTGCGTCGGCGGTGCGCGCGCGATCGAAGGTGATGGAGCCGGACGACGACAGCAGATCCACCCGGTCCGCGAACGAGGTGGCCCGGAAGCCGACGCCGAACCGCCCGACCTCGCGGTGCCCGCCCTTGGGCGAGACACGCAGCGCGGTCAGCGCGCGCACGCCGTCGACGGTGAGCGGTGCACCCGTGTTCCCGACCCGCACCAGGCCCGCCGCGGCGTCGGCGCGCACGACCAGCCGCCCCGGAACCCCGGCGGCCAGCGCCGCATCCGCCGCGTTCGCGGCGAGTTCGGTGAACCACCGGTCGCGATAGCCGATCTGCCGGAGGTCGTCCTCGGCGGCGGCGTCCTCGGCGAGCCGGGTCGGCGAGTCCCGCCAGGCCGCCAGCGTCGCGGCCCGCAACGCGGCCGTGCCGAACGGGTCCACGCCGGGCTCACGCCCCGCCGGCAAGCCGCTAGGCGTCGCGGACCACGGTCACGACCTCGACCGCGCCGTCGTCGTAGGCGTCGTACGCCGGGCTGCCCTGACCGCCGGGCGGCATCGGGGTGTCCGCGTGGGCGCCGCAGCCGTAGTCGGCGGCGACGACGTGCCCGTCGGCCGCGTATTCATTGGCGCAGACGCCGAATGCGCCGTGCAGCGCCCCGGCGAGCGGCAGGTAGTAGCCGCAGGCCGCGCAGTTGAACCGGGCGGCGCGGGCCATCGCCGAATCGGGGCCGTATTCGCCGTCGTGCCAGCGCTGGGCGGCCTCGGCGCGGCCCTCGTAGGAGAGCAGGCGGTCGCGTCCGAGACCGATCTCGCCGGCCACCTGGCCGACCTGGTCGCGGTCGATCGGATCGACGTCGAGGGTGTCGATGTAGCCGGGAACGAGCCGAGGATCGTCGGGCGGCGAGGCGAGGAGATCGCCCGGACCGAGGTCACCGCTCGCGATACGGTCGGACCACGGCACCCACTCGGGCGCGAGCAGCGCACCGTCACCGGGCAGCAGGACCACCTCGGAGACGGTGATCTCCGACGACCCCGGCGCCCCGGCCAGCACGACGCACCACTGCCAGCCCCGGTACCCCGGCACCTGCGCGGTGAAGTAGTGGGCCACCGCCGAGTCGCTCTCGGCCCGCGCGCCGAGGTGCTCACCGGGGATCTCGCCCTCGCTGACCAGCACGCTCCGCGCGAACTGCTCCGCCTGCTCCAGCAGGTCCGTCTGTGCTACGACACTCACCCCTCTAGTGTGCAACAGCGCGTCGCCCGAATGCACCTTCGCCGCCGCGCCGCCCGCCCGTCCGCCGCGGCGCCCACCGGATAGGGAACAATCGACGTCGTGGCATCCCGATCCCCCCGCGACGACGGTCACCGGTCCCCCGGTGCACCGCCGCCGCGCCGCCGCGCGCCGCATCCGGGGCACGGGAACTACCCGGCGGACCCGCCGGGCGGCCGGGGCCGCCGGTACGACGCGGCCAGCGGCGCGTACCTTCCGCCGCGCACGCACAATCCGCATCTCCCGCCGCTCGGCGACGCGCCGACGCATGAGTTCGGTGACGACGCGGCCACCGCCTCGCACACCCGGGCCGCCCCGTCCGGACGTGCCGGAGCCGCGTACGTCCCGCCGGAGAAGGTGACCGTGCTGCGCGTCATGGCACGCCGGACCCGGTATTTCGGCGCCCGCGGCGTCGACATGGTGTACCGCGCCGCCACCGCCGACGGCGCCGACCGGTCCGGACTCACCGCGCTGACCATGCCGGTGATCGTCAACTACGCGGTCGACGCGGCGATGGCCGTCGCGCTGGCCAACACCCTCTTCTTCGCCGCCGCGACCGGTGAGTCCAAAGTGAACGTCGGGCTCTACCTGGCGCTGACCATCGCACCGTTCGCGGTGATCGCCCCGCTGATCGGGCCGATCCTGGACAAGCTCCAGCACGGCCGCCGGATCGCGATGGCCACGACGTTCGCGCTGCGCACCGTGCTGGCGCTGCTGATCATCGTGAACTCGTCGTGGGATCCGGTCTCCGGCCAGCTGCAATACAAGCCGTGGATCCTGTATCCGTGCGCCCTCGGGCTGATGGTGCTGTCGAAATCGTTCGGCGTCCTCAAGTCCGCGGTGGCGCCGCGCGTGCTTCCACCGTCGATCGACCTGGTGCGGGTCAACTCCCGCCTCACCATGTTCGGCCTGGTCTTCGGGACCATCGTGGCCGGCGGTATCGCCGCGGCGCTGGAATTCCTGCTGGGCAAGCTGATGCCGTTCCACATCCCGGGCGCGATGGTGTTCCTGGCGGTGCTCGGCGTCGCCGGCGCGTACTTCTGCATGAAGATCCCGTCGTGGGTGGAGGTGACCGAGGGCGAGGTGCCGACCACCCTCACCTATCACGGCGAACCGCAGGCCGACCCCGCCGCGCGGGCGACCGGTGCCCGCGGCCTGCCGTCGCGCCTGGCCGCGAGCATGCGCCAGCCGCTCGGCCGGACCGTGGTGACCGGCCTCTGGGGCAACGGCACCATCCGCATCCTGACCGGCTTCCTCACCCTGTACGTGGCCTTCTACGCCAAGGCCCAGAATCACAGTGGCGGCGGCTGGGCTCAGCTGGCGATGCTCGGCGCGGTCGGCGCCGCCGCCGGCGTCGGCAACGGGCTCGGCAACGGGCTCGGCACCCGGCTCAAGCTGTCCAATCCGCCGCGGATCATCGTGCTGTCCACCGCGGCCGCCACCGTCGCCACCGTGCTGGCCGCGGTCTTCGGCACCCTGGCGATGGTCATCGTCGCCGGCTTCGTCGGTTCCGCGGTCAGCGCGATCGCCAAGGTCTGTCTGGACTCCACCATCCAGGACGACCTGCCCGAGGCCTCCCGCGCATCCGCCTTCGGCCGCTCCGAGACGGTTCTTCAGCTCTGCTGGGTGATCGGTGCCGCCCTGGGCGTCGTGCTGCCGACGACGCTCTGGATCGGCTTCACCGTGGTGTCGGTGCTGATGGGCGCCGGCCTGGTGCAGACCGTCGTGACCAGCCGCGGCGGCACCCTGATCCCCGGTTTCGGCGGCCGTCGCCCGGACGAGCCCGCCCCCACCGCACCCCTGCGCACGCCCGAGCGCCGCACGCACGACAGCCCGTCGCAGCGGCCGACCGCGGCCCAGCGCTCCGTTCCGCCGACGCGTCCGCAGCCCCGGCCGCGTTCCCCCCGAGCATCCGAGTGAGGTCAGTCCGTGTCCCTGCAGCCGAGTGACAAGAAGGCACTGACGATTCTGGCCGCGGCCGTCGCCGCCGCCGTCGTCGTGATCGCGGTGGCGACCACGCTGCTGGTCGTGAACACCGCCGAGCCCGAGCCGAAGGTCTCGCTGGCGGCGGGCAAGTCGTACACGCGGCTCGCGCCGACGTTCTGGTGCGATGTGAAGCTCACCGAGTGCACGCCGCGGCTGATGAGCGACGAGGAGATCGCCGCCCTCCCGGTCGACCGTTTACCGGTGGCCATCGGTGACGCGCTGACCGTGTCGGTGCCGTCGGAGGTGTCCGACGGCCCCTGGATCCTGATCGCGAGCTACGCGACACCGCGCGGCGTGACCCAGCAGGACTGGCTCCACCTGCCGGACACCACCTACACGCAGACGCTGCCGTCCACCCGCGACCGCGTCCTCCTGGGCATCGAGATCCAGCCGCTGTCGGCGCGGGTCACCGGCACCGGGAACGACGACATCGAGGCGGCGATCAACGCCGGGCGCGGCGACATCGCGGCGCGCGGCCACTTCGCCGTCTCGACCGTGCCGGATGGCTTCACGGTTCCGGCGTCAGACGAGACGCCGGCACCGGCACCTGCCACGCCGCCGACGAGCGAGACGCCGCAGGCCCCGCCCGCGGAGACCGCGCCGGTCGCGTAGTATTCCAGCCTTACATCGGAACCGAAATCACTTCGCTCTGACCTTGTGGTGACAGCTGTGTTTTGCCAGCAAGGCTGCGCCGTGGCGCAGATCCCGCGTCCTCCGCGTGGTGTCTGGACTCCGCCTGGTTCTTAGAACGGTGGTGGGCCGTCGGCGGCTTCGGCACGCTCCCGGGCGCGACGCAGGCGCGCGCGTTCAGATCGTCGCCAGGCGTGCTTGTAAGCGGTCGCGGCCCGCAAACCGCCCCCTGCCGCGCTCCCGCCCGCGCCGTCGGACGGTGTTGGACCGGTTGGTGGTGATTCGGGAGGCGGGTGGGCCTGGTGGACACAACTCACCCCAGCCAGTTGGGGGAACAGCCACTGATTCTCCGCCCGGGTCTCGACGGTGGTGCCGTACGCGGTGATCGCCGTCCACACCACACCGCGATCGTCGATCCACTGCTCATCGACCCACCCATCCTCGGGATTCGCGGCACCCAGGAACGTCTTCAGCAGGTGATGACGCTTACATTTGGGTCCGACATTGCACAAGCAGGTCGGGCCGCCGGAAGCGGGACAGAACTGGTCGAACTCCTCACAGTGATCGAGTTCGCAGTTCCACGCCGGCTGCTCGCAACCCGGGACGGTACAGGTCCCGAACAGGGCCCGCACCAGGACGCCGAGAGCTTCGGAGGGCCGATACGGGTCACTCGGCAGAGCCTGCCCGGCCAGAAACGCCGCCGGAACCTCACCACGGGATTCGGCCTGTCCGGTCCGGTGCTGCTCGGGCTGTCCGGGCTCGCGATGGTCGGGCTCGGTGTGTTCGCTCGCGCGTGGTCCGGGACCAATTCCGATGCCGGTGTCATGCTCGTGCACCTCGGCGCCGCGGCCGGTGCCGCCGGGGTTAGGCGCCTCAGTTGCGGGGTCGTTTCTCTCGACCTGTCCGCGGTCGTCGGCGGGCCGGAGCCCAGCCGGCCGCCCGACATCCGGATCATCAGACCGGGCGGGGTCGGCGGCTGCACCGGGCCGGTGCCCGGCGCCATGTCCGCCGTCCGTGGCATCGGTGTCGGTGGCGTCCTCGCCCGGTTCCGCGGGAGCACCGGCTGGCGTGTCGTCAGTCTCGGGGATCACCGTGGCGGATCGGGGACGCAGCAGGGCACCCAGGTCGAGGTCCCGCACCAGCGCGTCGGGGCGCTGGGCAAGGTCGCGGACATGCCCGGCACTGATCGGACCGTGCCCATCAAGAAACGCCGGCTCATCATCCTCGCCGGCCAGCGTCGACTTCTGACAGATCGCGTGCACGGTGATCCGGGCCTGCCGCTCCGAAATCTCCTCCTCACCCAACGTCGCGGTACACGCTTCTTTGTCGGTGCACGCACAGGTGAACGGCAGCCTGCGCAGGCGTGCGATAGCGGCCGCCGACCGGAGCATGCCCTTGGTACGGGGGTCGTTCGGGCAGACCCCGGCGATCATCGCCTCCACCGCCTCATACGCCAGACGCGCCTCCTCAGCGTCCGCGGTGATCGTGACCCCACCCAAACCATCAGTGAAATCACGACTGGTCACATTCTTCCGCCGCCGCGCCTTCTCCCGCTGCTTCCGCTCCGCATCGGCGTCGCGCTTGTGCACCACCCGATCGGCGATCCGCTCGGCCGCCGTCTCCGAGATGTGCCCGGCCGCGGCGAGCGCACCGGCCAGATCGGCGTCGACCTGCGCCATGATCGCGCTGTCGTCGACGATGTCCGTGCGACAGGCGACCTTGTCGAACATCTCCGGCGAAATGACGGTCCGGCGCAACAGGTCCGCGGTCTGCGGGAGCCGCTGGGCGGCCGCGATCGCCGTCCCGACCAGCGCGCGGGTGGCCCGCCGATTCCCGGCGAAGTAGTAGCCGAAGAATTCCACCGCCGCCGTGTACGGATCGAACAAGTCGTGCTGGTCCTCACCCGCACAGACCCGGTCATCCAGGGTCGCCAGCGCGATGTCGAGGAACTGACCGACCGCATACAACTGCTGCCAGTACAAGAACGTCTGCCCCCGCCACGCCGTCTCGGCATAGACGGCCCACGACCGGCACTGCGTCTTGTCGTCATCGGCCCGGTCGGCCGGCACCATCCCGGCCGCAGTGAAATCGACCGCGGCCCAGCGGGCCGCCAACGCGTCGCCGATCGCGTCGGCCATGGCGGTCACCTCCCCCGAAGTGAGTGTTCGATCTACCTATGGTCAACAGTACTGGCACATCACGGTGTGCGCCACCTGATTCTGTACCGTTAAAATGACTATAAGACCAGGGTATGACAAGAAATGACGATGCGGTCGACGGTCGCCAAATCCAATGGGCCGGCGTCGAACCAGCCGTAGCCGTCACGCAGTCGGGGCTGGATGTTCGAATGGGATCGAGGCGAGAGACGTGCTCCGCCGGAGGCGACGTTCACGGTGTACACCGGACCCGTGTAGGAGCGCACGCGATCCTTCCGGTCCTGCGAACAGCGCCGGGCCAAGACGCAACCTCCGCCTCAGAATTCCGGTAGGCACAACAGGCCGAGTCCGATATCAGCCTGCGACACTCGGACTCAGCGGTCGAGTTCGCGGGTCACCGCGCGCACGACCTCCGAGATGCGCCGGGCCGTCTTGCGGTCCGGGTAGCGGCCGTTGCGCAGATCCGGCTGCACCTTGCCCTCGAGCAGGGTGATCAGATCGGCGATCAGGCCGTGCAGCTCATCCGGGGTGTGCCGCTTGGTCGCGGCCTGCTGGGTCTCCCGCACGTTCCGGGCGACACTCGGCGCGGCCTCCAGCACGGTGACGCGCAGCGCCTGCGGGCCCCGTCGCCCGGCCGCCATGTCGAACTCGACGCGCTGACCGGCTTTCAGGCCCTCGGCCCCGTCGGACAGCGCGGAGGCACGCACGTAGACGTCCTCCCCGTCTTCCTGCGACAGGAATCCGAACCCCTTCTCGGAGTCGTACCACTTCACCCGGCCGGTCGGCACTGCGCTCACCCTCAAACTGCTCGTGACTGCTCATACGAAAGCGCCCTGCCCGGCCCGTCGGACATCCGCGGAAAGGGCAAGAGGCGCACTTCGCCTGATCGTACGCCCAGGACTACGGTGGGGGCCATGGAGACCCAGAAGTCGTCCCCGCTGCTCCCGGCGGCCGTGATCATGGTGGTGATCGGCGCGATCGCCAGCCTGCTGCTGCTGGTGCCGGCCGTCCGCGACTCCAACGAGGCGGTCGTGGTGGTCACCTACCTGCTCGCGTTGCTCGCTCCACTCGGATTGCTGCTGGCCGTCGTCTTCGCGCTGCTGCAGGGACGTCGCCGCCGATGACCGACACCGCGATCGTGCTGGACAGCGCCGACGACTCGAGCGCCCTCAAACGGGCCTACAGCTGCTTCCCGTCCGGCGTGGTCGCGGTCTGCCGCCGGGGCGGCCCCGCCGACGTCGATCCCGCCGACGCCCCGGCCGGTGACGGCCCGATCGGCATGGCGGCCAGCGCGTTCACCACGGTGTCCCTCGATCCGCCGCTGGTGTCGGTGTGCGTGCGCCGCGAATCGGCCACCTGGCCGTTGCTGCGCACCGCACCGGAACTCGGAGTGAGCGTGTTCGCCGCCGATCAGGGCGACCTCTGCCGTCAGCTCGCCGGTCCGCCGGCGCACCGGTTCGACGGCATCGAGCCGCTCACCGCCGGCGGCGGCGCCCTGTTCCTGCCCGGGGCCGTCGCCCACCTGCTGTGCACGCTCGCCGGCGAGTACGAGGCGGGCGACCATACCGTCGTGCTGCTCCGGATCACCTCGCTGTGCAGCGACCCGGGAGCCGAGCCGCTCGTCTTCCACGCGAGCACCTTCCGCGCGCTGGAGGCGCGCCGCGAGTCCGGCGGATAGCCGCGCGTGTTCCAGGTCTCAATCTGGCTGTGACCTTAGTCACATAACGGGGCGATAACGAACGAGACACGGGACGGCCGTCAGTGCGATTACCTGCGCGGATGCCCGAACGGGCCGAAAGACCCGGGAACACCCCGGAAATCCGGGGTTTCCGGACGGGGTGACTTCCCCCATTCCGATTACGTAGTCTTCATTCCGGTCGCCCTCACCGGCACCGACAACCCAATATCCCGACGGTCGCGCCCAACCTCGTTCCGCCGCCGGGAGTACCGAACGACACAGTTCAGGAACGAGGGCGGGGGACCCACCATCCCACCGGATAACGGCAGGCCATCGCAGGATGGCTCGCCTTGGGGTTAAGTCCCCGGACCGGCTCGCCGGACCGGGACCGAGCACCTCTCGCTCGAACCCGACAGCTGACTTCGCAGGCGCGTGGAGAGAGGAATACCAGAGACCTATGGCACGTCACGCGAAGCCGTCGTCCAGCACCACCAAGACCATCGCCAAGGTGGCCCTGACCTCCGCCGTCCTCGGCGGCGGCGCGGCCCTGTTCGGCGGCGGCCACGCCGCCGCTGCGACCGACTCCGAGTGGGACGCCGTCGCTCAGTGCGAGTCGGGCGGCAACTGGCACATCAACACCGGCAACGGGTACCAGGGCGGCCTGCAGTTCGCCCCGAGCACCTGGGCCGCCCACGGTGGCACCCAGTACGCTCCGTCGGCCGACCAGGCCAGCCGCGAGCAGCAGATCGCCGTCGGTGAGCGCGTGCTCGCCAGCCAGGGCAAGGGCGCCTGGCCGGTCTGCGGCACCGGGCTCTCCGGCGCCACCCCGCGCACCGCTCCGGCCACCCCGAAGCTGCCGAAGGTCGGCCCGTCCGGCAACGGCTCGTCGAACGGCTCTTCCGCCGACGCGGCGAACACCGACGAGGCCATCGCGCAGGCCAAGAAGAACCCGGAGCTCGCCGGCGCCGCTCAGGCCCTGCAGAACTCGGGCTACAAGCTCGACAAGGGCCAGCTGGACCTGTTCAACCAGAACAAGAAGGCGCTCGGTCTCTGACCGACACCCCCGGACGACGAGGAAGCCCGCACCGATTCGGTGCGGGCTTCCTCGCATCCGCCGACCGGCGGACGGTCACGCGTAGGAGAACAGACGAAAAACCCCGTACCGAGCGGGTACGGGGTTTCGGACGCTGCGCGTCAGCGGTTGACGACGGTCTTCGGCTGAATGAACGAGAGCTCGCTCGCGGGCACCGGGAACGGAGTCTCGTTGCCGAACGGCGACAGTGCGCCGGCGAGGTGAGCGGTGAACTCGGTCACGGCGTGATCCTCTTCCGAGATCTCAGGCCAGCCGTTGTCGACGTAGGAATTCTTCTTAGCCACGACGCTCATTCTGCCATGGCGGTGCCGGGCGCGTGGCACCCACCGGCAAAGCCGGGACCCAAGTCTCCTCCGCACGCGGTCGGTAGCATGGATCCGATGACCACGGACCGACCCCAGCGCGGCCTGGCCGAGACGCTGGCCGGACGCTCCGACGACGAGTTGAGCGCGCTGCTGCTCCGCCGTCCGGATCTGGCCTCACCGCCGCCGCGCGGCACGGCGGTGCTCGCCCAGCGCGCCCTGTCCGCCGCGTCGATCGCGCTGGCCGGCGATGGCCTGGATCTGGCCGGGGTCGCCGTCCTGGAGGCGTTTCTCGACGCCGCCGGCCCCGGCGTCCAGCACGACCTGCTCGGCCCGGTCGGCCGCGACGAGATCGTCGCCCGCCTGGGCCGTCGCCTCAAGCGCGCCGAGGTCGACGCCCGGCTCGCGGACCTGGCCGCCCGCGGCCTGATCTGGGACTCGGGGACCGGCATCGCGCGCAAACCCGCGTGGGTCGCCGGCATCCACCTGAGTTCGGCGCTCCCGTGGCGCGGGCACCACCTGATCGGCCCGCTCGCCACCGCGACCACCGACGAGATCCGCGCCCTGCTCGACGGTCTCGACGACCGTCCCCGTGAACTGCTCACCACGCTGGCCGCCGGGCCGCCGCTCGGCCGCAGCCGGGACGCGGCCCCCGACGCCGATCCGAGCGCGCCCGTGCCCCGGCTGATCGCGTGCGGCCTGCTGGCCCGGATCGACGAGCAGACCGTCGAGCTGGTACCGATGGCCGGGCAACTACTGAAGGGCGAGCCGCCGCTGCGCACGGCCGTCCTCGAAGCGCCGGCCCTGACCAGCGGCACCGGCCGGTTCACCGCCGACCAGATCGATGCCGCCGGCGCCGGTGAGGCCCTCGAACTGCTCCGGCACGCGGGCGACCTGCTCGATGTCCTCGGCCATGCGCCGGCCGCCGAACTGCGCTCGGGCGGCGTCGGCATCCGCGAACTGCGCCGCCTGGCCAAGGCCAGCGGGCTGCCGGTGGCCCGCGTCGGACTCCTGGTGGAGCTGCTGGCCGGTGCCCGGCTACTCGACTCCGGCTTCCCCGAACCCGAGCCCGCCGACTGGAACGGCGAGGAGGCGTTCGCGCCCACCACCGCCGTCGACGCCTGGGAACACACCGGTCCCGAGCGGCGCTGGTACACGCTGGCGACCGCCTGGCTGGAGCTGCCGCGGCGGCCGTGGCAGATCGGGGACACCGATCGCGACGGCAACACGCTCGCCGCGCTGAGTTCCGGCTTGTTCGACGCCGCCGCCCCGCTCACCCGGCACCAGGTCCTCGAACCGCTGGTGTCCGCCGAAGCGGCCGCCCCGCTCGAACTCGACGACCTCATCGCCGCACTCGTCTGGCGGCATCCGCGGCAAGTGCGCCGCTGGACACGGCGCTTCGTCGGCGAGACGCTGCGCGAGGCCACCGAGCTCGGCCTGGTGGCCCACGGCTGCCTCACCGCACCCGGACGGGCACTGCTGACCGGGGCCGGCCCGGACGACGAGGACACCGCCGCGGCGACGCTGGCCGCGATGGACCGCGCGCTGCCGTCGCCCGTCGACCACTTCCTGGTGCAGGCCGACCTCACCCTGATGGTGCCCGGCCCGATGACACCGGAACTGGCCGAGCACGTGCAGGCGATCGCCGATCTGGAGTCCGGCGGCGCCGCGTCGGTGTACCGGATCAGCGAAGACAGCCTGCGCCGCGCCCTCGACTCCGGCCGTTCCGGATCGGAGATCAACGCGCTGCTGGCGAGTCGTTCCCGGACGCCGGTCCCGCAGTCGCTGACCTACCTCGTCGACGACGTCGCCCAGCGGCACGGGAGTCTGCGGGTGGGCGTGGCGTCGTCGTTCGTGCGCTGCGAGGATACCGCGCTGCTGGCCGGCGTCCTGCGCAGCGAGGCCGCCGCCGAGGTCTCGTTGCGCGCGCTGGCGGCGACCGTGGCCGTCTCCCCCGCACCGGTCCGCGACGTGATCGACGCCCTCCGGCGCGGCGGATTCGCTCCGGCCGGCGAGGACTCGTCCGGCGCCCTGATCGATCTGCGCGCCCGCGGCAGCCGTGTCCCGGCACGCACCCGGGGCGCCCGGGCGCCGCAGCGTCGTGCCCGGATATCCCCCGGCCAGGCGGCGAGCGTGGTCGACCGGCTGCGAGCCGCCGACCGAGCCGACGAGCCCGCGGCCGGCTCGGTGCGGGTGACCGGCGGCGGCGAGAGCGCCTCCGCGCTGGTCCAGCTGGCCCTGCGCACCGGCAAACAGGTGCGCGTCGGCTACGTCGACGCGCACGGCGCGGCCAGCAAACACGTCGTCCGGCCGCGGTCACTGGCCGCCGGGCAGCTGATCGGCAGCACCGACACCGACGACGACGCCCGGTACTCCCTCCACCGGATCACCACCCTCGAGCTGCTGTAGGACAATAGAACGCGTGACTGACGGACCCCTGATCGTCCAATCGGACAAGACCGTGCTGCTGGAGATCGATCACCCGCAGGCCGGTGCCGCGCGTGCGGCGATCGCCCCCTTCGCCGAACTCGAACGCGCCCCCGAGCACGTCCACACCTACCGGGTGACACCGCTGGCGTTGTGGAACGCGCGGGCCGCCGGGCACGACGCCGAGCAGGTGGTCGACGCCCTGGTCACCTTCTCGCGCTATCCGGTGCCGCAACCGCTGCTGGTCGACATCGTCGACACCATGGGCCGCTTCGGCCGGCTGCAACTGACCAAGAATCCGGCGCACGGCCTGAGCCTGGTCTCGCTCGACCGCGCCGTCCTCGAAGAAGTGCTGCGCAACAAGAAGATCGCGCCGATGCTCGGCGCACGGATCGACGAGGACACCGTCGTCGTGCATCCGTCCGAGCGGGGACGGCTGAAGCAGGCGCTGCTGAAGATCGGCTGGCCGGCCGAGGACCTCGCGGGCTATGTGGACGGCGAGGCGCACCCCATCGAACTGGAACAGGACGACTGGGAGCTGCGCGACTACCAGCAGTTCGCGGCGGATTCGTTCTGGGCGGGCGGCTCCGGCGTCGTCGTGCTGCCGTGCGGTGCGGGCAAGACGATGGTCGGCGCGGCGGCGATGGCCAAGGCCGGGGCGACCACGCTGATCCTGGTGACCAACACCGTCGCCGGCCGGCAGTGGAAGCGCGAGCTGATCGCCCGCACCTCGCTCACCGAAGAGGAGATCGGCGAGTACTCCGGCGAGCGCAAGGAGATCCGGCCGGTCACCATCGCGACCTATCAGGTGATGACCCGGAAGTCGAAGGGCGAGTACCGCAATCTCGACCTGTTCGACTCGCGCGACTGGGGCCTCATCATCTACGACGAGGTGCACCTGCTGCCCGCGCCGGTCTTCCGGATGACCGCCGACCTGCAGTCGCGCCGCCGCCTCGGCCTGACCGCGACACTGGTCCGCGAGGACGGTCGCGAGGGCGACGTGTTCAGTCTGATCGGCCCCAAGCGGTACGACGCGCCCTGGAAGGACATCGAGGCGCAGGGCTGGATCGCACCCGCCGAGTGCATCGAGGTGCGCGTCACCATGTCCGACGACGAGCGGCTCCAGTACGCCGTCGCCGAGGCCGACACGAAGTACAAGCTGTGCTCGACGGCCCATTCCAAGCTGCGGGTGGTGCGGTCGATCCTCGCCCAGCACCGCGGCGCGCAGACCCTGGTGATCGGCGCCTACATCGACCAGCTCGAAGAACTGGGCCGGGAACTGGACGCGCCGGTGATCCAGGGCTCCACCCGCAACGCCGAGCGGGAGAAGCTGTTCGACGCGTTCCGGCGCGGCGAGATCACCACGCTCGTGGTCTCCAAGGTCGCGAATTTCTCCATCGACCTGCCGGAGGCCTCCGTCGCCGTGCAGGTGTCGGGCACCTTCGGCTCCCGGCAGGAGGAGGCGCAGCGCCTCGGCCGCCTGCTGCGCCCGAAGGCCGGCGGCGGGCAGGCGCACTTCTATTCCGTCGTCTCCCGGGACAGCCTGGACGCCGACTACGCCGCGCACCGGCAGCGGTTCCTGGCCGAGCAGGGCTACGCGTACCGGATCATCGACGCCGCCGACCTGCCGATGGTGGAGTGAGCGCCATGCCTGTTGAGCCCCGTCGAAACCTGGTGCGGCGGCTGCGGCCGTTCGCCGAGACCATCTTCGCCGAGATGTCGGCGCTGGCGGTCGCGCACGACGCGATCAACCTCGGGCAGGGTTTCCCGGACACCGACGGGCCCGCGGCCATGCTCGACGCCGCGCGAGCCGCGATCGCCGACGGGCACAACCAGTACCCGCCGGGGATCGGCGTGCCCGAGCTGCGGCAGGCGATCAGCGAGCAGCAGAGTCGTGACTACGGCCTGTCGTACGACCCGGACACCGAGGTGCTGGTGACCGTCGGCGCCACCGAGGCCATCGCCGGAAGCGTGCTCGGCCTGGTGGAACCGGGCCGCGAGGTGATCATGATCGAGCCGTACTACGACTCGTACGCGGCCACCGTCGCCCTCGCCGGGGCGGTGCGGCGCACCGTGCCACTGGTCTCCGACACCCGCCCCGACGGCGGCGCCGGCTTCCGGCTCGATCTCGACGCGCTGCGCGCCGCGTTCGGCCCGGACACCGCCGCGATCCTGGTCAACACCCCGCACAATCCGACGGGCACCGCGCTGACCGACGACGAACTCGCCGAGATCGCGCGGCTCTGCGTGGAGCACGACGTGGTGGCCATCGCCGACGAGGTGTACGAGCACCTGCTGTTCGGCGGGCTGACTCATCGCCCGCTGGCGACGTTCGACGGCATGCGCGAGCGCACCCTGCGGATCTCCAGCGCCGCGAAGACGTTCAACGTGACCGGCTGGAAGGTCGGCTGGGTCTGCGGCCCGCCGGAGCTGGTGGCCGCCGCACGCGGGGCCAAACAGTATCTGAGCTACGTCGGCAGCGGGCCGTTCCAGCCCGCCGTCGCCCTCGCCCTCCGGACGGAGGCGGCGTGGGTGCGGTCGATGGCCGGCGACCTGGAGCAAGCCCAGGTCGCACTGTCGGCGGCCCTGGCCGACGCCGGTTTCGGCGTCCACCACACCGACGGCACGTACTTCGTGCTGGCCGATCCCCGGCCGCTCGGCTACCACGACGGCGCGGCGATGTGTCGCGGGTTGCCGGCCCAGATCGGCGTCGCCGCGGTCCCGGTGAGCGCCTTCACCGATCACCCCCACTGGGACCACCTCGTCCGCTTCGCCTTCTCCAAACGCCCCGAAGTGATCGCCGAAGCCGCCCGCCGCCTCCGCTCCCTGTAGACCCCCACCCCATGCCGGTCGAGGTCTCGACTCCGCTCGACCAACATCTCCGTCGAGACCACCCACGCGGGCTGTGGACAACTCGAGTTCACTCAAACGACCTGTGGACGACGCACTGGTGCCCGCCCATGCTCAGGCGCATCATCCTCGGCATGGGCGCATATCTCTACATCCTCAAATGTTCCGACGGCACCTACTACGTCGGGAGCACCCGCAGCCTGGATGCCCGCATCCGGCAGCACTCGATCGGCCTGGGCGCCGAGTACACCCGCCGTCGACTCCCGGTGGAACTGGTGTTCAGCGCGGAGTTCGACCACATCGGCGAGGCGTTCGAGATGGAGAAGCGCGTGCAGAAGTGGTCGAGAGCCAAGCGAGAGGCACTCATCCGCGGTGACTTCGAGGCACTCCACCAGCACGCGCGCTGTCGTAACGACACCGCCTCGGACAAGCGAGCCGTCTGAGACCGAGGAGACGTCGCCGCCCGAGCGGGTGGTCTCGACTTCGCTCGACCAGCATGGAAGCGAGTTCACCACGAAGGTCGAGCGGAGTCGAGACCGATCCCCCGGTCGGGCCGTGGTCTCGACTCCGCTCGACCATCATGATCACCCCGCCCGACCAACATGAATCGCACATACGTTCTATTCGGCGTACGCTGGCGACATGACCGGCGCCGGGATTCAGGATTCGCTGTTCGACGCGCCCGCGAATACAGCCGGGCCGGTGGTCCGTGCCCTCGCGACCGGTATCCGCCGCCGCGAGCTCAGCGACGGCGCCTGGGTGGACCTGCGGCCGGGGTGGCTGACCGGGGCGGCGCCGCTGTTCGACAGGCTCGTCCAGACGGTCCCGTGGCGGGCGGAGCGGCGCCGCATGTACGACGCGACGCTCGACGTCCCGCGTCTCACCGCCCACTATCCGGCCGGACGGACACTCCCCGATCCACTGCTGAACACGCTGCGCGCCGACCTGAGCGCCCACTACGCACGCGACCTGCCGGAGGGCTTCGCGAGCGCCGGGCTCTGCCTCTACCGCGACGGGCGGGACAGCGTCGCCTGGCACGGCGACCGCATCGGCCGCGGCGCCCACCACGACACGCTCGTGGCGATCGTCTCGCTCGGCGCACCGCGCGCCCTGCTGCTGCGGCCTCGCGGCGGCGGGACGTCGTTGCGCTTCACCCTCGGCAGCGGCGATCTGCTGGTGATGGGCGGCAGCTGTCAGCGCACCTGGGACCACGCGGTCCCGAAGGCGACCGGCGCCGGGCCGCGGATGAGTATCCAGTTCCGTCCGCCAGGCGTGCTGTAACCGACGGGACGGCCGATCAGACGTCGAAGGTGATGCCGGTCAGCTCCTCGGCCTTGGCCCAGAGCTTCCGGCGCACGGCGCGGTCTCCGGCGACACGCCGGTAGCCGGACACCGCCGGGCCGCCGCGCATGCCGCCGAGCCCCTTCGGCCCGTAATACTCGCCGTTCACCGCGTGCGGCGAGGTGGCCGCGAACAGGGCCGGGAGCGCGCCGTCGGACGCCGACTGCGCGAGCGGCGTCAGGTTGCCCAGCCGCATCACCCAGTCCAGCGGCGATTCGGTGTGCATCTGCAGGTCGGTCGCCGCGTATCCGGGGTGCGCGGCCGTCGAGAGCTTCGGCGAGCCCGCCTCCGACAGCCGCTCGGCCAGTTCCAGGGCGAGCATCAGGTCGGCGAGCTTCGAGTCGCCGTATGCCGTCCAGCGGTTGTACTTGCGGTGTTCCCAGTTGAGGTCGTCGATGTCGAGCCGCGACTGCTTGTGCATCAACGACGACATCGTGACCACCCGGTCGGAGATCCGCCCGAGCAGCAGCCCGGTGAGCGCGAAGTGCCCGAGGAAGTTGGTGCCGATCTGCATCTCGAAGCCGCCGGCGGTGCGGCGCAACGGGATCGCCATCACCCCGGCGTTGTTGATCAGGACATCGGCGCCGTCGAACGAGTCGGCGAAGTCGCGTACCGAGGCGAGGTCGGCCAGGTCGAGCGAGGCGACGGTCGCGTTCGGGCCGATCTGCTCGGCCACCAGGCGCGACTTCTCGACGTTGCGGGCCGCGAGGACCACCTCGGCGCCCGCGGCGCCGACGGCGAGCGCCATCTGCTCGCCGAGCCCGCTGTTGGCGCCGGTGATGACGAAGCGCCGCCCCCGCTGATCGGGGATGTCCGTGATCGACCAACCATTCATCGGGTCCTCTTCTCTCGTTCCTCGCGCGCCCGCGCGCCAGGCATTCTCAGCAACTCGGAAAGAACGCTACCCAAGGTCGGCGGTTCAGTCCGCGCGGCCAGTGCGGTCGGGACGTAGACGTCCGTCGCCTCGCTGCGGCCCCGCAGGGTCACCCTGGCGCTGCGCGACCACCGCGCGGCCTCGGCCGGATCGGCGGCCGCGATCGCGGCGCCGCTCGCGCAGACCGGGGTGCCGCTCTCCTTGGCGCGGTCCGACAGCCGCGCCGCCTCGTTCACCGGGTCGCCGATGACGGTGTACTCGTAGCGGCTGGCCGCACCGATGTTGCCGGCGAACACGCTGCCGTAGCCGACGCCCATCCCCCATTCGAGGGGCAGTCTCTCGCTCAGCGCGTCGCCGAGTTCCCGGGCGGCCCGCAGGGCGGCGCCCGCCGGGTCGTCGAGCTCGGCCGGCGCCCCGAAGATGATCAGGGCGGCGTCACCCTCGAACTTGTTGATCAGTCCGTCGTGCCGCTCCACCACCTCGGCGACCACGGAGAAGAAGACGTTGAGCACCACCGCGGTCTCCCGCGGATCCCGCTGCGATGCGAAGGCCGTCGACCCGCTGAGGTCGACGAAGACGACGGCCACGTCGGCGTTGGTCCCAGCCATCCCCCCTTCGCGGGAGATGGCGAGTTCGGCGACACGATCGCCGACGTGGCGGGAGAAGAGGGTCCGGATGCGCTCGCGTTCGGCCAGGCCGTCGAGCATGTCGTTCAGGCCGCTCTGCAACACTCCGAGCTCGGATGAGTCGTAGACGGCCACCCGTCGGTCGAGGTCGCCGACCGCTGCGGCCTCGACCACCGATCGCATCTCGGTCAGCGGGTCGGCGATCGCGCGGCCGACCAGCATGACGACGTTCAGTCCGGAGGCCAGCGCCAGAATCGCCAGGAAGACCGTCGCCCAGTCGAGGCGGCCCGCGGGCGGCAGCAGGCCCGTCCACCGACCGACGTTGAGGGCGATGAGGCCGACCATCGGCACCGCCAACGAGACCAGCCAGACGACCAGCATGCGCTCCCGCACACCGTGGACCACGCGGGCATCGGAGGTGCCGCTGAGCGCCAGGACCGCGAGCGGCCGGGCCGACGATTCGGCGAACAGGTAGGTGAGACAGCAGGAGGTGACCGCGGCCAGTGCGAACGCGCCGCCCACGGTGACCAGGAACAGCGCCGTGACGTCGGCGATCAGCGCGTAGAGGAGATAGCTGGCGACCCAGCCGAGGATGTCGGCGCCGACCTGCTGAATAGGGATGCGGGCGACGGCGCGGCGCCGGGCGCTGTCGGCCGGCTCACCGGAGGCGAACCACCGGAAATGCCGCCGGAGCAGCAGGAACGAGATGACGATGCTCACCGCGCTGCCGATCACCGTGGCGATCAGCATGTCGTAGAAGTTCGGGTGGTCCAGCTCGGTGTTCAGCGTGAAGCGGCCACCGGTGAACGCCAGCAGCACCAGCACGAAGGTCTCCAGGCCGATCGCCGACCGGGACCCGATGCCGACCGAGATGCCGACGAACGCCGCGCGCCGCAGTACGCGCTGGCGCACCGACGGGGCGAGTGCCCGCCATTCGGTGGCGAGCAACTCGCCGTCCATCGGGCCGCGGCCGCGGCGGAGCGGACGGAGCACCCAGGAGCGGGGTGCCCACGCCTCGATCCGGGTGGAGACGTCGTGCATCGCCTCGCGCGAACGCTGCAATTCCACCCGTCACCTCCCGCGACCGCGCCCGACAATGGGTCGAGCGTACCGAACACGCACCGCAGCGCGGCGCGGTCGCGGGCGGGGCTGGAATCAGGCGGAAGCCTGGCCCGCCTCGATCTCGAGGGTGAGGTTGATCTTGTCACCGACCACGGTGCCACCGGTCTCCAGCGGCATCTCGATGTCGATACCGAAGTCCTTGCGGTTGATCACCGCGGTGGCCTCGAAACCGGCGACCGGGCCGTGACCCATGCCCGGGTTGACGCCGTTGAACTCGAGCTTCAGGTCGACCGGCTTGGTGACGCCCTTCAGGGTGAAGTCGCCGTGCACCACGTAGTCGTCACCGTCGGACTCGACCGAGGTGGAGACGTAGGTGGCGGTCGGGTACTTCTCGGCGTCGAAGAAGTCCGCCGACCGGATGTGCGCATCGCGCTGGTCGTTACGGGTGTTGATCGAGGTCACGTCGATCTCGGCGCGCACCGACGGGGTGCCGTCCTCGGCGACCTCGATGGCGCCGGAGAACGTGGTGAACTCGCCGCGGACCTTCGACACCATCAGGTGGCGGACCGAGAAGCTCACGGCCGAGTGCACCGGGTCGATGGTCCAGGTGCCGGCGGACAGCAGGGGAAGGGCATTGATCGAAGACATGGGGACTCCTGGGAGGAACGGGGCGGCGCTCACCGCGCCGGCGGATCATTCGATCCACATCCAAACTTAACCGGACTACGGTCCGCATTGTTTCGGGCGAGGCATGATTGTGACGCAGATCATACCGCGATTAGGGTGTGACGGCCTCCGACGCCGGATCGATGAGGATCTTCGCGTGCGTCTCCGGATCGCCCAGCGCCGCGAAGGCCGCGTCGACGCCGTCGAGCCCGACGGTCCCGGTCAGCAGCGGCCGCGCGTCGATCCGGCCGTCCGCCATCAGGTGGAGGGTGTCGCGGAACTCGTCGGGGTCGTAGGCGAAGACGAAGCGGAGATCGATCTCCTTGTTCGACAGCAGGGCCGGACGCACCGTGTCGGGTTCCATGCAGACACCCACGACGACGATCCGCGAACGATAGGGCATCTCGGCACTCAGCCGGTCGAGCATGCCGGGCAGGCCGACGCATTCGAAGACGACCGGCCCCTTCGGCACCTGACCGAGCCGCTCCCCCAGTCCCATCAGCCGCCACCACGGCAGACCCGGGACCGTCCGCAGCTTGTGCATCGCGTCGAGCGCGAAGTCCAGCAGCTCCGGTCCCCGGCGAAAGTGCATGGCGCGCTCCGGAATCCGGTCGGCGAGCTCGGATCGGGCCGGGTCGACGACGACATCCGCCCCGCACGACCCGGCCAGAGCCCGGCGGGCCGGCGACAGGTCGCTGGCCACCACCGTCTTGACCCCCTGGGCCTTGAGCATCAGGATCACGGCCAGGCCGATCGGACCGCAACCGACGACGACGGCGACGTCACCGCGCCCGATACCACTGCGGGCGACGGCATGACGGCCGACGGAGAGCGGCTCGGTCAGGGCGGCCAGATCGGTGTCCAGGCGGTCCGGCACCGGCATGGTGACGTCCTCCTCGACCAGGACGTACTCGGCGAACGCCCCGGCGGCACGCGCGGACAGCCCGGTCATCTGGACCTCGTCACCGTCGCGCCGGATGGGCAGCGACACGACGCGGGTACCGGCCTTCCAGCGGCGCCGGCAGCCGCGGCCGTACGAGACCACCTCGCCGACGAATTCATGCCCCATCACCACGCGCTCGTCCGAGCGCATGAAGTGGTCGTAGCCGACCTCGCCGGTGAGCGCGGCGACCTCGTCGCAGTGGATCCGCGCGTGCAGATCGGAGCCGCAGATCCCCGCCCGCAGGACCTTCAGCAAGACCTGTCTGCGGCCCGGCTCGGGCATCGGGAGATCGACGACCTCGAATTCGCCGCGTCGGCAGACCGTCGCCTTCATGTGCCGAGTTACCCCTCGCCGCCGGTCTCCGCGGCACCCGCGCCGTGCAGCCAGGCGCGTGTGGCGTCCTCGCCGCCGGCGTGATCGGCACCGAGTGCGTTGTTCTCGTATGCGATCCGCGGCCCGTGATCGACGTCCTCGGCGTAGGTCACCACCAGTGACGACGCCAGCGCGGTCTCCTCGCTGAGCACCGGCTCCGGCGGCTCCTCGGGCTCCGGCTCCGGTTCGGGTTCCGGCTCCGCGACCGGTTCGTCCGCCGCTGCGGCACCGGCGGCGGGTACGACGGCCTCGCTACCCGGCGAGGCGACGGCGGCGGGGGTCCCGGCCGCCGTCGGAGCCGGCGCGGCGTCGTCGTCCGGCTTCCGGGATCCACGGCCGCGCCGGAACAGCACGACGAGCGCGATCAGCAGAACCAGCACGCACGCCGCGGCGACCGCCCACGGCCACCATTTCCGCCACCCGGACCGGGCGGCCGGGGCCGGCGGCGCGGGCTTGGCCGCCGAGATGGTCTCGGTCGAGTCCGCGGCGACCGCCATCGTCGGCATCGACGCCAGCAACTCGGCCGGCGTGGTCTCCAGGCCGGTCGTCGACGACCACGCGATGTGCGTGCCCGCCGGTCCGGCGAAGTCGGCCTCGTCGGCGCGGCCGGTGTTCACGGTGTCCGAGGTGGGGAACCCGAACGGACCGGTCACCCCGCCGGAGGCCCGCCACGCCCGCAGCACGCCGCCGGTCAGCAGCGAGGCGCGCGTCGTGGGACTCCAGTAGATGGCGGCCCCCTCCGGGCCGTTGAACTCGGAGAACCGGCCGTCGCCGACGGCCTGTTCGCCGCCGGTCGGATAGCCGATCGCGGCGGGTCCGCCGACCGCGCGGTATCGCGCGGCGATCGCGCCGTACACGGCCTGCGCGCCGGTGTCCGGCGAGTAGTAGACGGTGCCGCGTTCGAAGGTCTGCGATGCACCTCCGCCACCGCGGACCATCCGCAGCGTGCCGGTCGGACCGCCGAGCAGAGCGGCATTGCCGGAGTCGGCGGCGAAGGCGCCGATCGCCGCAGTGGCGTCGCCCCGCACGTCCGCCCGCGCGAGGCCCCCGCCCAGCACGACCGTGAACAGCACGGCGAGCACCGACACCACACCGAGCGCCGATGCGCTCGCGACACGCATACCCGGTCGGGTCCGACCGGACATCAGGACTGACGGTCCCGGAACTCGTCGTCGGTGTCGTCGTCCCCAGGCACCGCATACTGCGCGACGCCCTTCACATCGAGTTCCGGCGACGACGCGCCGGCGACCCCGTCCTCGGGGTGCGCGCCGGTGCGGGCGTCGAGCCAGTTGGTGTCGGTCTGCTCGCGTTCCACGAAGTGCGCCTGCACGTCCTCGCCGCCGCGCGGCGCGTGCGTGACGGTGCGGGTGGCGCGCTCGTCCTCCACGACGTGCTCCACCTCGCGCTCGACCACCTTGCGCACGAAGACCGGCTTCTCGACCACGACCTCGACGATCTTCTCGACCGGCTTCTCGATCACCTTCTCGACCTCGACGTAGACCGGTCGCTCGATCACCTTCTCGACATCCACGAAGACCGGCTTCTCGACGACGCGCTCGACGACCTGCTTGATGTCCTTCTCGACCAGCTTCTCGACGAGAACGGGGTTCTCGACCAGCTTCTCGAACTCGCGCGTGACCGGCTTCTCGACCAGCTTCTCCACGATCTCCGGGCGCTCGACCACCTTCTCCACGACATGCTGGACCGGCTTGTCGATCACCTTCTCGACCACGTTCGGCTTCTCGACCACCCGCTCGACCACCCGATCGACCGGCTTCTCGATCACCTTCTCGACCACGTTCGGCTTCTCGACCACCCGCTCGACCACCCGATCGACCGGGGTCTCCACGACGTTCTCCACGACGTTGGGCACCTCGACGATCCGTTCCACCTCGCGGTCGACCGGCGATTCGACGATCTTCTCGATGATGTTCGGCTGCTCGATCATCCGCTCCACGACGCGGTCGACCGGGGTCTCGATCACCTTCTCCACGATGTTGAGCTTCTCGACGACCTTCTCGACCTCGCGGTCGACCTCCTTGTCGACGACCTTCTCCACGATGTTCGGGACCTCGACGATCCGCTCGACCACGCGGTCGACCGGCTTCTCGATCACCTTCTCCACCACGTTCGGCTGTTCGACGACACGCTCGACGACGTGATCGACCGGCTTGTCGATCACCTTCTCGACGATGTTGGGGACCTCGACGGTCTTGGCGACCTCGCGGTCGACCGGCTTCTCCACCACCTTCTCGATGATGTTGGGCGCCTCGACCGAGCGCTCGACCACGCGGTCGACCGGCTTCTCCACCACCTTCTCCACGATGTTCGGGGCCTCGACCGTCCGCTCGACGACCTTGTCGACGGGCTTCTCGACGATCTCCTCGACCACGTTGGGGGCCTCGACGACGCGCTCGACCGTCCGGTCGACGGGCTTCTCGACGATCTCCTCGACCACGTTCGGCACCTCGACGATGCGCTCGACCACGCGATCGACCGGCTTCTCCACCACCTTCTCGATGATGTTCGGCTGCTCCACCACCCGCTCGACTACGCGGTCGACGGGGGTCTCGACGATCTTCTCGACCAGGTTCGGCTTCTCGACGACCCGTTCGATCTCCTTGTCGACCACCTTCTCGACCGGGACCTGAACGACCTTCTCGACGATCAGCTCGCGCGGTACCTCGACGTGCTTGACGACCGGCTTCTCGACGACGAGTTCGACGACCTTCTCGACCTCTTTCTCAACCATCTTGTAGACGATCTTCTCGACGGGGACCTCGACGATCTTCTCGACGATCTTCTCGACGGGCTTCTCGACGGTCACCTCGACGATCTTCTCGACCGGGACCTCGACGACCTTCTCCACGATCTGCTCGATCGGGACCTCGACCTCACGCTCGACGACGGTCACCACCGGCTTCTCGACGATCCGGTCGACGGTGACCTCCTTCTCGACGATCTGGTCACGGATGTCGACGATCAGCTTCTCCACGAGGCGATCGACCTCGACGGGCGCGTCGACCACCTCATCGACGACGGTCACGACCAGCCGCTCTACCAGGCGCGGCACGTCGACGGCGCGTTCGGTGATCTCGTCGACGAACGAGACCACGAGCTTCTCCACCAGCCGCGGCACGTCGACCGGGCGGTCCACCACCTCGTCGACGAAGGTGACGATCGGCCGCTCCACCTCGCGCGGCAGCTCGACCGGCACCTCGACCACCTGGTCGACGAAGGTGACGATCGGCTTCTCCACCGCACGGGGGACGTCGACCGGCGTGTCGACGATCTCGTCGACGAAGGTGACGACGGGCTGCTCCACCTGGCGCGTCAGCTCGAGCGGCTTCTCGGTGATCTCGTCGACGATCGAGACGATCGGCTTCTCGACCTTGCGCTGGATGTTGACCGGCTTGTCGGCGATGTCGTCGACGATCGTGACGATCGGCTTCTCCACCAGGCGCGGAACCGCGATCTCCTTGTCGACCACCTCGTCGACGACGGTGACGATCGGCTTCTCCACCAGGCGGGAGACCGGCTTGGGCTTCTCCACGACGTCGTCGAGCACCGTCACGATCGGCTTCTCCACGATCCGGGAGACCTCGACCGGCTTGTCCACCACGTCGTCGACGATGGTGACGATGGGCTTCTCCACCCGGCGCGGCACGTCGACCGGCTTCTCCACCACCTCGTCGACCACGGTCACGACCGGCTTCTGGACCAGCCGGGACACGTCGACGGGGACGTCCTGTACGTCGTCGCGCACGCTGACCACGGGTCGCTCGACCAAGCGGCTGACCTCGATCGGCTTGTCCTCGACGGAGTCGACGATGGTCACGACCGGGCGCTCGACCAGGCGGCTGACGGTGGTCGGCTTGTCCACCACCATGTCGACCGTGTCGACGACGAGTCGTTCGACGATCCGCTCCATGGTGACCGGCTTGTCGACGATGCGTTCCACTGGATTCTCGACGAGCCGCTCGACGGTGAACTCCCGATCCACGACATTGTCGACGACCTTCGGACTCGGATTCGGATCCTTGGGGTCGTTCTTAGCCACGGTGCCTCCCTAGTGCTGGCTGTGTCCAGTGTGGTTCGAGGTGCGCACGAATACAAGAAAACTCGCCAGGCCAGCGTACGGGAGCAGCCCAACAGACGAACAATCCCCCAGATTTTATCTCTTGGGGGATTGTTCACACATGGCGACCCTGACGGGACTCGAACCCGCGACCTCCGCCGTGACAGGGCGGCGCGCTAACCAACTGCGCCACAGGGCCATGTTTTGTTGTCTCCCGCGCCGGACGCAGGAAAACCCCCGGAATACCGGGGGCCGAGTGGCCAGGGCCGGGATCGAACCGGCGACCTTCCGCTTTTCAGGCGGACGCTCGTACCAACTGAGCTACCTGGCCGTGGTATTGCTGACATGCACGCACGCGACGTGCGACACATCGTCGCCATACTGGCGACCCTGACGGGACTCGAACCCGCGACCTCCGCCGTGACAGGGCGGCGCGCTAACCAACTGCGCCACAGGGCCATGTTCAGTTATGTCCGCGATTTTCATCGCAGAGCGTACCCCCTACGGGATTCGAACCCGCGCTACCGCCTTGAAAGGGCGGCGTCCTAGGCCGCTAGACGAAGGGGGCCGGATGTCCTCGTTGGGAGCTTGATCAGCGTATGGCACACCGTCCGCGATTCACAAATCGCCTGGTCAAGCCTCCCGTTTCGGATGACCGCATCGTGTCGCGCGGATCGCCTCGGCCGAGTACCTTCTAGCCATGACGCAGGACGCCCCGCGCCCCAGTCGCCGCGGCCGGCCCCGGACCGGCGAAGTGGCCGCCCGCAAGTCCGCGATGCTCGACGCCGCCGCCGCACTTCTGGTGGAGCGCGGCTATCCGTCGTTCACGGTGAACGCGGTCGCCGAGCGGACCGGCGCCTCCAAGAGCACCATCTATTCGTGGTTCGGCAATCGGGAAGCGCTGGTCAGCGCCATCGCCGAGCGCAACTACGACCTCACGCAGATCCAGGTGCACGCCTCGTCGCCCACCGAGCAGGACCCGCGCGAGGTCCTGACCGCCTGGACCCACCAGCTGCTGCGGGTCCTGCACGGCGACCTGTCGCTCGCGATTCTGCGCGCGGCGATGAACGAGCCGGCGCTGGGCCCGGTCGTGCTCCGCGACGGCGCGGACCGGCAGCGACCGCTTCTCGCCGCGTACTTGGCCGACGCCTCGCGTGCCGGACTGCTCCGCATCGACGACGCCCCGCGCGCCGCGAAAGAGCTCTACGGCCTGGTGGTGCAGGACGACCAGATGCGCGCGCTCCTCGGCGACGCCCGCATGACTCCCGACGCTCTCCGGGTGCGCGCCGACCAGGCCGTCGCCAACTTCCTGCGCATCTACGGCCCGTGACCGGCGTGGCCGGTGCTGCCCGGGACGCGAACACCCGGTAAGCTGCATTCGCGCGTGACGCGCCCGCCCCTATAGCTCAGTTGGTAGAGCTACGGACTTTTAATCCGCAGGTCGTAGGTTCGAGCCCTACTGGGGGCACCGCGAAGGGGCCTGGTCGGAAGGTCGACCGGGGCCCTTTGGCGCATCTCAGCCGGACAGCGCCGCAGGTTCCCGCGTGCGGGCGAGCACCGAACGGACGGCGTCACCGAAGGCCGGGACGAAGCGTTCGGCGCCGAGCACACACACCGCGTGACCGCCGTCGACCGGGAATTCGAGCGCGCCGCCGATCCCGCCGGAGAGCAGCCGCTGCCGCTCCGGGGGGACGGTCTTGTCGCGGGTGGAGACGACGACGGAGGTCGGCACGTCGACCTCGCCCAGCCAGTCGCGCGCGTCGAACGCGGCCATCGCCCCGCTGAACGCGCCGAGCTTGCTCATCGGGGTGGACAGGAACTGGCTGATCCCCCACTTCGCCGGATGCGCAGACCAGTCGTTGAGCCGCCGGTCGGACGGAACCGGCACGAAGCGGTCGAAGCGCGCCGCGACCGCGCCCATCCGCTGATCCCGGGCCAGTTCCTCGGGGTCGTTGCTGGAGAAGTACGGCCCGGTGGAGCACAGCACCAGACCGTCGACGCGATCCGCGTGCCGGCGCCACGCGAGTTGCGCGATGCCGCCGCCCATGGAGAAGCCGGCCGCGATGAAGCTCTCGATACCGAGCCGGTCGGCGACCGCGACCGCGTCGTCGGCGCAGAGTTCCAGCGTGAAATCCGCCGACCGGATGCCGCGGCCGTGCCAGCGATGGTCGATGGTGATCACCCGGAAATCGCGGCCGAGCTCCGGAATCACCGGGTACCAGCAGAGCAGGCCGGTGGTCGCCACCGAGTGGAGCAGAAACAGCACCGGCGCTTCACGCGGGCCCGAGTCGGTGATGAACGTGGTGCCCCGGCCCGGCAACTCCAGGTACCGGCCCTCCGGCAGGTCCCGGACCGGATAGGGCCGCACGACATGCCCGACGGCGCGCTTGAGAGAACCGAACCCGAGACTGTTCTTGCCCACGGCGAGTAACGCTACCCGGCGAGGCTGGACAACTCCTGTGAATCGTCTCGGCGGTTTCCTGTGCGCCGGACAGCGCTCACGACACTCCGGGCGCGGTCGTGGCCAGCCCCGCGGCCAGCCCCAGGACCACGCTCAGCAGGATGGTCTCGACGGCCGCGCGCCGCAGCGACACCGCCTCGGGCGCCGCGTGCCGGGCCGCCGCCGGCACCCATCGACGGCGATGCGTCGCCGCGAACGCCAGCACCACGACCAGGATCGCGGCCTTGGCGAGCACCACCCGGCCGTAGCCGGTGTCCCACCATCGCGCGCTCACCCCGAGCTCCACCAGCGCGGCCAGCACCCCGGTCGCGACGAGCACCGCGGCCGCGTACAGCGCGTACCCGGAGAACAGCGGCAGCGACACCGACCATCCGCGCCGCCCGCGGACGCTGACCGCCAGCGCGGCAAGCGTCCCCGTCCACCACGCGGCCGCCAGGGCATGCGCGCCGACCAGCAGCGGGGTCCACGCGCCGGTCGCGGCGTGCCCGCTGATCGACAGGGCCAGCACGCCGGCCGCGGCGATCACCGCGACCAGCACCTGCGCGGCGAACGGCCGGGCGCACCAGATCAGCACCAGGACCGCGCCGCCCACGCAGATCAGCGGGGCGAGTCCGGATTCCAGGCCGAGCATCAGATCGCCGAGACCCAGCCGCCACGGTCCGACGCCGGCCCGCCCGGCCAGTTCCAGCCAGGCCGCGACCAGGGACGTGGCGCCCCAGAATCCGGCCACCGCCGCGATCAGTGCGCGCGAGGGCCGGGCCTCGACGTACTCGAGTCCGCCCAGACCGACCAGCAGGCAGGCCGCGCCGAGCGAGAGCGCCGCGGCCCACGCCGAACCCTCCGGCCCGGCGCGTCCGGCGAGCAGCCCGCAGATCGCGACGCCGAGGAGCGCACCGGCCGCCGCGACGGCCGGCAGCGCCGCCCGGACGGGGCCGATCGGGAGGTCAGGCACCCCGGCGGCGGAGGGCGACGGCCAATCCGCCGCCGATCACGACGAGCGCCGCGATGATGATCAGCACGATTCCCCAGACCGGGAAGCCGTGGTCCTCGTTCTTGATGGAGAGCGTGTCGGCGTCGGCCTTCACTCCCGGCTGACCGTTACCCGCGACGGTGAGGGTGAACGTGCGCTGCCCCTGCACGGGGTGGCCGTCGGCCGAGGTGACGCGATAGTTGACCTGGTATTCCCCGGTCGGCCCGAGAGCGTTGACCGGCACCGAGATCACCCGGCCCTGGACCGTCGGATCGCCCTGCTGCCAGAAGTTGCCGTCCGGCCCGACCACCTTGAGGACCGCGTATTCGGGCCGCAGGTCCTCGTTGAAGGTGATCGACACGACGCCCGGCGAGCGGTCGACCTCGGCACCGTTCTCCGGGCTCGATCCGACGACGGCCGAATGCGCGGACGCCGGGCCCGCCCCGAGCAGCGCCCCGGTCAGGGCGAGCACCGTCAGCAGCGCAGCGAGCAACGGAATGCGCCGGACCGACAGGGTGCGGGCGGAGGCCGGGTTCGTCATGCCCCCATGCTGCCACGCGCGATACCGTGGACGCCGTGTCGGTCTACTCACACGGCTTCGCCCGTCTCGCCGCCGCCGTGCCCGTGCTGGCGCTGGCGGACCCGCGCCGCAACGCCGAGCGCACCATCGAACTGATCCGCGCCGCCCACGAGCGCGATGCGGCACTGGTCGTCTTCCCCGAACTCGGGCTGTGCGGCTACAGCGTCGACGACCTGGTGCAGCAGGACGCCCTGCTCGACGCGGTGATGACGGCGCTCGACGAGATCGCCGCGGCCACCGTCGGCCTGCGCCCCCTGGTGGCCGTCGGCGCCCCGCTGCGGGTCGACGATGCCCTCTTCAACTGCGCGGTGCTGATCCAGGACGGGGAGATCCTCGGGGTGACCCCGAAGAGCTACCTGCCGAACTACCGCGAGTTCTACGAGCAGCGCTACTTCGCGGCGGCGCGCGACGCCGTGGTCGACTCGGTGCTCCTCGGCGGCCGCGAGGTGCCGTTCGGCACCGACCTGATCTTCGAGGCGACCGACCTGCCCGGTTTCCGGGTGCACGCCGAGATCTGCGAGGACGGCTGGGTACCGATCCCGCCGAGCACGTGGGCGTCACTGGCCGGCGCGACGGTGCTGATCAATCTCTCCGGCAGCCCGGTGACCATCGGCAAGGAGAGCTACCGGCAGTCACTCGTCACCGGACACTCCGCGCGGTGCGTCGCCGCGCAGGTGTACGTCGCGTCCGGATTCGGCGAGTCCACGACGGACCTGGCGTGGGACGGCGACGCGCTGATCGCCGAGAACGGCACCCTCCTGGGCCGCAGCGAGGCCTTCGCGATGACCGAACAGCTGGTCGTCGCCGACGTCGACCTGGACCGGCTCCGCCAGGAACGCGCCCGGATGATCAGCCTGCGCGATCAGGTCGGCGACGTCGCCGACCAGGTCCGCGGTTTCCGCCGGATCGGCTTCACCCTCGGTGACCTCGACCGCGCCGACGACCACCTGCTCCGCGCGGTTCCCCGCTTCCCGTTCGTCCCCGCGTCCGGCGCCGACCGCGACCGCCGCTGCCGCGAGGTGATGAACATCCAGGTCCAGGGCCTGGCCCAGCGGTTGCGCGCGACCGGACTGTCGAAGATCGTGATCGGTGTCTCCGGCGGCCTCGACTCCACGCTCGCGCTGCTGGTGGCGGTGGAGACCTTCGACCGGCTCGGTCTGCCGCGCAGCGACATCCACGCGTACACGATGCCCGGTTTCGCGACCGGCGGGCACACCCTCGCCCGCAGCCACGTCTTGATGGACTCGCTCGGGGTCAGCGGCAACGAGCTCGACATCCGGCCGTCGTGCGAGCAGATGCTGATCGACCTCGGTCACCCGTTCGCCGACGGGCACCCCGTGTACGACGTGACCTTCGAGAACGTGCAGGCCGGCGAACGCACCTCGCATCTGTTCCGGCTCGCCAATCAGCTCGGCGGGATCGTGCTCGGCACCGGCGACCTCTCCGAGCTGGCCCTGGGCTGGTGCACCTACGGCGTGGGCGATCAGATGTCGCATTACAACGTCAACGGTTCGGTCCCCAAGTCGCTGATCCAGCACCAGATCCGCTGGATGATCGACGCCGGGTCGTACGCGCCGGAGACCACCGCGGCGCTGCGCGAGATCCTCGCCGACGTGATCACCCCCGAGCTGGTCCCGCCCGGGGAGGACGGCGCCGTACAGAGCACCGAGGACACCGTCGGCCCCTACGAGCTGCACGACTTCTTCCTCTACTACCTCACCCGCTTCGGCTACCGGCCGGCGAAGATCGCGTACCTCGCCGAGCAGGCGTGGAGCGACGTGGCGGCCGGTATCTGGCCGTCGATGATGAGCGACGACGAGCGCCACGCCTACGACGCCGCCACCATCCGGCGCTGGCTGGAGGTGTTCCTCAAGCGGTTCATGGCGAATCAGTTCAAGCGCACCGCGATGCCGAACGGCCCGAAGATCGGCTCGGGCGGCTCGCTGTCCCCGCGCGGCGACTGGCGCGCACCGTCGGACGCGCCCTCGACCGCCTGGCTCGACGCCCTGGACTGACCGGATCCGGGCTCGATCGGCGGCGGCGGTCTGTCGTAGGGCCGCGCTAGCCTTCGCACGGCGATCATCGCTCCGGTGTCGGCAGGCTCGAGGAAGTGTCGTAATGACTCATTACACTCACGGGATGGTCCCTGAGTCAGCTCTGGACGGCCCCGTCCACGGGCTCGTCGACAATCGTCGCGCCGCCCTCATGCTCGGGGTTCCGCTGAACACGTTCAAGGTCTGGGCCACACGCGCCAAGACCGCCAAGACCGGGATCCCCACGGCCATGCCGGAGCCGGTGGCATCGATGCACGGCAACGTCTACCGGGCCGAGGACATCGAGGAGTTCGGGCGCCAGATCGCTCTGCACGCCCGGTCCCCCCGCTCGGACCAGCGCTCCCGGGGCGCGTATTTCACGCCCGACGACGCGTCGACGCTGATCGTCCAGTGGGCGATCCGGTCCCCCGACGACGTCGTCCTCGAGCCGAGCGTCGGCGACGGGCAGTTCGCCCACGCGGTCAACGCGTACGCCGACTCCCGCGCCTGGAGCCGGCCGCACCTGTACGCCTGCGAGCTGGACCCGGAGACCGCCGCGAACGCGATCGACAGCGGAGCGGTCGCCGCCGAACGTCTGCGCGTCGGAGACTTCCTGGCCGCGACCGACCTGCCCATGGTCGATGCCGTCATCGGGAATCCGCCGTACGTCCGCGTCCGGGAACTGCCGCCCGCTCTCCGGCGATCGGCGATGCGCAGCGCCGATGCGGCGCTCGGGTCGCCGATGGAGCCCAGCGGCAGCGCCTGGATGCCGTTCGTCGCCAAGGCCACCGCCCAGCTGCGGCCGGGCGGCCGGCTGGCCTTCGTACTGCCCCTGGACTTCACCTATGTCCGCTACGCACAACCGCTCTGGCGCCATCTGGGCCGGTCGTTCGGCTCGCTGACGATCCTGCGGTTCCGGGAACGCGTGTTCAAGGGCATCCTGCAGAACGTCCTGATCCTGCTGGCCGATGCCCGGGGCGGCTCGACGCAGCAGGTGAACGTGCTCGCCTGCGACAAACTGTCCGACCTGCCCGCCACCGTCACCGGACGAGGAGTGCCGGTGGCTCTCGACGACGTGGTGGCCGGCAAACGGGTCTTTCAGCACGCGCTCCTGCCGCAGGCGACCAGGGAGACCCTCGCCGCACTGGAACCGCACAGCGGACGAGCCGGCGACCGGGCGAAGTTCAACATCGGCTACGTCTCCGGCAACAAGCCCTTCTTCCACCCCGACCGCGAGACGGTCCGCGACTTCCGGCTGCCGAGCCGTTCCCTGCTGCCGACCATCGCCAGTTCTCGCCAGGTGTCCCGGGCGGCGCTGACCACCGGTTCCATGGACCCCGAGGCCACGCTGTGGCTCCCGGACCCGCGGCGACTCACCGAGGGTGAGCGGACGTACATCGCGCAGGGCGAGCACGACTCCGTGGACATGGCCTACAAGTGCAGAATCCGCAAGCCCTGGTATGTCGTTCCCGGCGTCCGGGTACCCGACGTCATCCTCACGACCTTCAGCGATCGGCCCCGGCTCCACGTCAACGACGCCGGGTGGATGATCTCCAACAGCGTTCTCGGCGGCTATCTGCGCAGCGGCGAGACCGCCCGGGATTTCGCCGACTCGTGGTACACGCCGCTGACCCTGCTCAGCATCGAGATCGAGGTCCACTCGCTCGGCGGCGGCGTGATGATCGCGGTGCCGAGCGAGGCCGACGGGGTCAAGGTCCTCCACCGGCCCGACTCTCTGCCGCCGGACCGCCGGGCCCTCGACACCGCGCTGGCCGGCGGCGACACCACGGCGGCCTACGACGCCGGGGCCGCGTCGATCAGGCGGCTCGTCGGCGACGACGGCCTCGCGGCCGTCCGGGACGGCGCCCAGACCCTCCGGCGCTGGCGCCGAGCGAAGGACTGAGCGCCCTCCGCGGACGGCGGCGCCGCCGGTGACCACGCGTAATGTGCAGGCCATGCCGAAGCCCGCCTCCACGCCCCCGCTCGTCATCGCGCCGCCGTCGCTCGAAGACGTCCTGCGCGATATGAAGGCGACGTACGACCTCGATCCGGTCAAAGCGGTGCGCGGGCAGGGCTTCATCAAGATGCTTCACAAGTACATCGCCGACGATCTGCGGTCCCGCCTCACCACGACCGCGCTCAGGGACGGCGTCGAAGTCAAAGAGGAAGTGAAGCTGTTCGGCTCGCACAAGCCGAAGGATGCGGACGTCGCCGTGATCCACCCCGACAACGGCGTGCTGCTGAGCGTCGGGGTGCGGAGCCAGATGACCTCCGTGGGCAACAACGTCCTCGAGTACTACCAGGGGATCATCGGCGAATGCATCAGTCTCCAGGACCGGTTCCCCATGGCCGTCTACGGATACGCGTACCTCCATCCCCTGCTGAGTAAGAAGTGGGGAACGGTCCAAGGGCGGAAGGTCCTGCGCGACGAACATCCCGACCACGCCCGATACGCGCTCATGTACAACGCCATCACGGGCCGGGACGGCACCTTGTACAAGGACATTCGCGGCGTCTACGACCAGTTCGCCTACCTGGTCGTCGACTTTCAGAACACCCCGCTGCCGACGATCCGCGATGACCTCGTGCAGACCTCGGTGCCGCTCGGCCAACGCGATCTCCGGGTGAGCACGTTCGTCGACAGGCTCGTCGACACGTTCCGGCAGCGCAATATCTGGCTGGACTACTTCGAGTAGTCCGCGGGCTCCCGAGACTCGCGGGTCACGGCTGGTCGGTTCCGTCGAGGTCGACGGCGATCTCCTCGATCTCGGCGGCCTCCGCGGCGGCGCGCTCGGCCGCGTCGAGACGCTCGGCCACCTCGGTGGCGGCCACCTCGGCGTCGACGGCGGCGGTCAGCAGGTCGAGCTGAGCGTGGAAGGCGCTCGCCAGATCCCAGATATCCGTGGTCAGGTCGGCGCAGGTCAGGATTCCGACGTTCAGCATGCCGGCCGCCGAGAACACGGTCATGTTCAGGCCGAGCCCGTGGAAGATCGGCGCCAGCGGATAGACCGACTCCACCTTGCCGCCGAGGAAGTACATGTCGAACGACGGCCCCGCGACATTCGAGATCACCGTGTTGAACACCGGCGGATGCAGCACCGACAGCCGGCGGTCGGCGTAGATCCGCATCAGCGCGCCCAGCGTGTTGCCGGGGGCGAACTCGGCGAACGCGCGCAGCATGTTCGGGTCCACGTCCTGGTGGTGCGCCTTGGCCTGGTTCGCGTAGATGCCGGCCACCCGGATGCGCTCCACCGGATCGGCGACGAGGCTCGGCAGCCGGGTGAACATGCCGGTCACCTTGTTGGTTCCGGCCACCACCAGGTCGCCTTCGTCGGCGCCGCGCACCGACACCGGCACCAGGCCGACCAGCGGTTCCTCCGGCAGTTCGTCGTGCTCGGCGAGGTAGTCGCGCAGTGCGCCACCGGTCATCGCGAGCACCACGTCGTTCATCTTGACGCCGTAGTGGTCCTTCACCCGCTTGACGTCGGCGAGCGGCAGCTGGGTGAGCGCCAGGCTGCGCCGCGGGGTGAGCGGTGCGTTGAACCGCGTGCGCGGCGCCAGGAACGGCGCGGGCATGCCGTCGCCGGATCGCACCCGCTTGATCCATTCGAACGGCACCGGCACGGTCTTGGGGATCAGCTTGAGCGCCGCCACCGGGCGGTGGACGAAGAAGTTGAACGCGCCGCCGACCGCCAGTTCACCGCGCGGCGCACTGCCCGCGGTGGTGGCGACCAGTTCCGGATCCAGCTCCGGCGGCTCCGGGCTGAGGGTGGCGAGCTGTCCCAGGATGTCGGCCACGGTGGCACCGTCGACCGAGGCGTGATGCATCCGCAGGAGCAGCGCCACGCGGCCCTGCGCCATGCCCTCCATCACCCAGAGGTCCCAGAGCGGCTTCTTGCGGTCGAGTTCCTGGCCGATCAGGTGGCTGGACATCTGCGCCACCTCCTGGATCCGGCCGGGCGACGGGATCGCGATGCGGTGCACGTGCCGCTCGATCACGAAGTCCTCGTCCTCCACCCACACCGGGTGGTCGAGGTTGGTCAGCGAGTCGGCCAGCTTGCGCCGGAAGATCGGGAGACCCTTGACGCGGCGGGCCATCTCGCCCCGCATCTTCTCGAAGCTGTAGCCCCCGGGAATCGTCCCCGGATCGATCTGCATGATCGCGGCGACGTTCATCACCTGCGACGGCGTCTCCAGATACAGAAACGACGCATCCAGACCGCTCAGCCGTTCCATTCCCGCTCCTCCATCGGCACCGTTCGCGTCCCGCGATCACCCCGGGGACACAACAATCCACACTAGACCCGCCGCGCGCACCGGGTGGGCCGACGTGGACGCACGTCACACATCGGCGGCGCGACCTTCCCGCCACTAGTGGAACACGTTCTAGTTCCGGCCTATGATCGGGGTCGTGACCACGCCCTTCACCGCCGCCGAACTCGACGCGGCCTTTGCCGGATTTCAGCGCACCGTCGCCGAGGTCGCCGTCAGCCGGGACTGGGATCGCTGGGCCGATCAGTTCACCCGTGACGCGCAGTACGTCGAACACGCCTACGGCGCCTTCACCGGCCGCGAGGCCATCCGCGCCTGGGTCACCAAGACCATGACCGCGTTCCCCGGCAGCCACATGACGGAGTATCCGGCACTGTGGCACGTGACCGATCCGGCCACCTCCCGGGTGATCTGCGAGGTGGACAACCCGATGCGCGATCCGGGCGACGGTTCGGTGTGGACGGCCACCAACCTCACCATCCTCACCTACGCCGGCGACGGCCTGTGGTGCCGCGAGGAGGACGTCTACAACCCGCTCGAATTCGGCGCGATGGCCTACTGCTGGTGCGAACGGGCGCGGGCCTGCGGCACGCTCGACGAGCCCGCGCTCGACTGGATGCGGACCGTCGGCGCCGCCTTCGCACCGCGCCCGAAAGCTACGGAAGCGTAACAACGGGCCGACCACGGTGCGATATGCCGGGTGAATCACCCCGGACGACGTGCCGCAAAACCCTGCCGAACAACTTGGGAGGGGCGCCGCGATTGACGTAGCCTGGGAAATAGCAGAACTCTGCCGACCGTGAACGACGGCAGAAAATGTCCCCGACCAAGAGGAATCAACCGATGGCACGTCAACTCACGCAGCTCGAGCTTCTCCGGGAGCTCGAGTCGACCGCGGAAGCGAACGTCAACCGGCACCTCAAGGTGGCCCGTGACTGGAATCCGCACGACTACATCCCGTGGGACGAGGGCGAGGACTACGCGGCCCTCGGCGGTACCGATTACGACCCCGAGCAGAGCCAGTTGAACGAGGTGGCCAAGGCCGCCATGATCACCAACCTGCTGACCGAGGACAACCTGCCCTCGTACCACCGGGTGATCGCCGACAACTTCTCGATGGATTCCGCGTGGGGCCACTGGGTCGGCCGGTGGACCGCCGAGGAGAACCGCCACGGCATCGTCATGCGCGACTACCTGGTGGTGACCCGCGGCGTGGATCCGGTCGCCCTCGAAGAGGCCCGGATGATCCACATGACCAACGGGTACGACCCGCTGCTCGTCGCCCAGGATCACGCCGCCGAACTCGAAGAGCACGACATCGACGAGGTGGGCCTGCTGCACTCGGTCGCCTACGTGACCTTCCAGGAACTCGCCACGCGCGTCAGCCACCGCAACACCGGCAAGGCCTGCAACGATCCGATCGCCGACAAGATGCTGCAGCGCATCGCCGCCGACGAGAACCTGCACATGATCTTCTACCGCAACATCTGCGGTGCCGGCATGGACCTGTCGCCCGACCAGACGCTGCGCGCGGTGACCGACATCGTCACCAACTTCCAGATGCCGGGCGCCGGCATGCCGAACTTCCGCCGCCACGGCGTGCTGATGGCCAAGCACGGCATCTACGACCTGCGCCAGCACCTGGACGAGGTCGTCATGCCGGTCCTGCGCAAGTGGGACATCTTCAACCGCACCGACTTCGGCCCGGAGGGCGAGAAGACCCGCGAGGAGCTGGCCACCTTCCTCGAGCAGCTGGACAAGGACGCCACCCGCTTCGAGGAGATGCGCGACCGCGCTCTCGCCCGCGAGGCCGCCAAGGCCGCCAAGCAGGCCTCCTGAGCGACGGAGCCACGGAACTGACTCTCGATACGCACCCGACACCGGCGCCCTCGATCTTCGAGGGCGCCGGTTCGCCGTCGCCCGGACACGACGCCCGCGCACCCCTGCGGATCGGTTCGCTGGAACTCGGCAGTCCGGTGGTCCTGGCCCCGATGGCCGGCGTCACCAACGTCGCCTTCCGCATGCTGTGCCGCGAACTCGAACTCGCGCGCACCGGCACCGTCTCCGGCCTGTACGTGTGCGAGATGGTGACCGCCCGCGCGCTCTACGAGCGCCATCCGGTCACCATGCACATGACCACCTTCGACCCGTCGGAGACGCCGCGGTCGATGCAGCTGTACACCGTCGACCCGGAGTACACCTACAAGGCGGCGAAGATGATCGTCGACGAGGACCTCGCCGACCACATCGACATGAACTTCGGCTGCCCCGTCCCCAAGGTCACCAAGCGCGGCGGCGGCTCGGCCATCCCCTACAAGCGCCGGCTGTTCCGCAACATCGTGGCCGCCGCCGTGAAGGCCACCGAGGGCACCGACATCCCGGTGACCGTCAAATTCCGCATCGGGCTCGACGACGACCACCACACCCACCTCGACGCCGGGCGCATCGCCGCCGAGGAGGGGGCCGCGGCCGTCGCGCTGCACGCGCGCACCGCCTCGCAGCGCTACTCCGGCACCGCGCACTGGGACCAGATCGCCCGCCTCAAAGAGCACGTCACCTCGGTGCCGGTGCTCGGCAACGGCGACATCTTCGAGCCCGACGATGCCGCCGCGATGATGGCGCAGACCGGCTGCGACGGCGTCGTGATCGGGCGCGGCTGCCTGGGACGCCCGTGGCTGTTCGCGGAGTTGTCGGCCCGTTTGCGAGGCCTGCCCGCTCCGGCGGCGCCGACGCTGGGCGAAGTGGCCCAGATCATGTACCGGCACGGCGAACTGCTCAGCGCCCACCACGGCGAGGACAAGGGCATGCGCGAGATCCGCAAGCACATCGCCTGGTACCTGCGCGGCTTCCCGGCCGGCTCGGACCTGCGGTCCTCGCTCTCACTCGTCAAATCCCTCGCGGACCTGCAACGATTGATCGACGGCCTGGACCCAGACGCCCCCTTCCCCGCCGATGCCCACGGACCGCGCGGGCGGCAGGGGTCACCGGCTCCGGTCCACCTGCCGGAGGGCTGGCTCGACGATCCCGAAGAGGACGTCGTGCCCGAAGGCGCCGAAATCATGCACTCCGGAGGCTGACGCGAGGGCCGAGTTGAGATCTTTCTCAGTTCCTGCCTCTACGATGTTTCCAGCCCATCTCTAAAGGACTCCTTGACGTGACTTCAGACGAACCCGGTTCGCCGACGCCGGACGGCCCTTCGGGCGCGGCGCGTCGATCCCGGCGTGCGGGACGAACGTCGCAGTCGTACGACTTCCGCGCCCGGTTCGGCGAGCCGGAGCCGACCGAACGCCGCGAAGGACTCCGCGAACCCGCCCGCCGGGAGATTCCGGTGCGCGGCCGCGGCCGGGTGACCGTCCGCGAGCTGATGGAGCAGATGGGCGTCCAGAACGCTCCCGCCACGCCTCCGCCGCCGGCCCAGAACCCGCCGCGCGCGCAGGCTCCGGTCCCGCCCCGCCCGGCGACGCCCACCGGTCCGCCCGCGCCGCCCGCCGCCCAGCCCGCGCAGCCCCCGGTCCCCACCCGGCCGCAGGTCCCCGCGCCGCCGGCCGACATCACCCAGATGCTCCCGCCGGTCGCCGAGACCACCGGGCCGGTCGACCTGTCGGCCGCGGCGACCGCCGAGCGCGCCCAGCGCGAGTCGCGATCCCAGGCCCCCCGGACACCGGCCGAGCAGACCTCCCCGGCCCCGGACCGCCCGCAGCCGGCCGCGCCCGAACAGCCCGCGAAGGCCCCCTCGGCACCGGCGCCCGGTGACACCGCCGCGGCCACGGCCGCCCCGCAGCCGCCGAGCGCCGAGCACGCCGCTCGTGAACGACGCCCCCTGGAGCCCACCCCGGATCTGACCGGCGCGATCGAGCAGGTCCAGCTCGACCGGCGGCGTCCCCGTCGCACCGGCCGGTCGTTCAGCGTGGCCGCGGCCCGCAACACCGGGCGCGTCCTGGTCGCCCTCGCGTGCATTCTGACCCTGGTCGGCACCGGCTACGTGTGGAACGCCCTGGCCATCGACAGCAAGTGGAACACCACCGCCGCGATCAACGCCAACGACCCGAACATCCGCAACAAGGGTGCGCAGACCGGCGACGAGAACTACCTGATCGTCGGCACCGACTCCCGGGCCGGCGTGAACGGCAAGATCGGCGGCGGCGACAGCACCACCATCGAGGGCATCCGCTCGGACACCATCCTGCTGGTGAACATCCCCGCCGACCGCAGCCGCGTCGTCGCCGTCTCCTGGCCGCGCGACCTGCAGGTCGACCGCCCGGAATGCGAGCAGTGGGACTCGAACACCGGCACCTACCCGGACGATCCGTCGACCGGCAAGCCCGTCGTGGTGCCGGCCGAGTCGGACGTGAAGCTGAACAGCATCTACGCGATCGGCGGACCGTCGTGCCTGGTCAAGACCCTGACCAAGATCAGCGGCCTGTACATCAACCACTTCATCGGGATGGACTTCGAGGGCTTCGAGAAGGTCGTGAACGTGATCGGCGGCGTCAAGGTCTGCTCCACGGTCCCGCTGTACGACTACGAACTCGGCTACATCCTGCGCAAGCCCGGTACCCAGAAGCTGACCGGTAAGCGCGCCCTGAACTACGTGCGCGCCCGGAACATCTCGGTCGAGGGCAACGGCGACTACGGCCGGATCAAACGCCAGCAGCTGTTCATGTCATCGCTGCTGCGGTCGACGCTGTCGAGCGATGTGATGTCGAATCCGACGAAGCTGAAGAAGATCCTCAACACCTTCATCAAGTATTCGACGGTCGACAACGTCAACATCGATTCCCTGGTGCAGCTCGCCGACTCGATGCAGGGCGTCGACGCCGGGCGCGTCACCTTCCTCACCATCCCGACGTCGGGCACCGCGCAGGACGGCTCCAACAACGAGATCCCGCGCATGGACGACATCCACGCGATCTTCAACGCGATCATCGACGACAAGCCCCTCCCCGGCGAGAAGAAGCAGAAGCCGAAGAAGGGGGAGACCACGGCCCCGAAGTCGTCGTCGGAGAAGCCCGCGCCGACCCCGTCGCAGGTGGACGCCACCGCCCAGTACCCGACCAACATGACCGTCCGGGTGCTCAACGGCTCCGGCCAGACGGGCGTCGCCACCGAGGTGATGAACGTCCTGATCCGCGAGGGCTTCACCGTGCCCGGCGTCGCCGACGCGTCGACCAAGGAGAGCGACACCGTCGTGCGCTACGGCGCCGGTGAGCAGGACTCGGCGGCGACCATCGCGAAGATGTTCCCGGGCGCCAAGATCCAGGAGGATCGCACCGTGAAGGTGGGCGTGGAGGTGATCCTCGGAACCGACTTCCAGGGCACCTCGGCGATCGCCGATCCGCCCAGCCCGGGCAGCACCCTGTCGGTCGGCCAGCTGCCCCCGGCCAACACCAACAGCGACCTGCCGAACGACCTGTCGGTGACCAACGCCGGCGACACCACCTGCTCCTGACTGTTCACTCCCGCGTCACCCGCAGGTCGGTCCCGGGTACCGGTCGCCGCCGTACTATTGGCGCCATGCGGGATGCCTACCAGGAGCAGATGGCTGCGCTCAACGCGCTGCTCGGCGAGATGTGTGACACCGTCGGCAACGAGATGGAACGCGCCACCCACGCCCTCCTGGAGGCCGACCTGGAACTCGCCGAGCAGGTGATCAGCGACCACGACCGGCTCACCGAGCGCTCCGCCGAAGCCGAGGAGATGGCCTTCGAGCTGCTGGCCCTGCAAGCCCCGGTCGCCGGTGATCTGCGCACCATCGTCGGCGGCTTTCAGCTGGTGTCCGAGATCGACCGGATGGGCGCGCTGGCCCTGCACGTCGCGAAGGTGGCACGACGCCGCCACCCGTTCCGCGTGCTCCCCGAAGAGGTGGCCGGATACTTCACCGAGATGGGCCGCCTGGCCGTCGAACTGGCCCGCAACGCGCACCGCGTGCTGGAGAGCCAGGACCCCCAGGACGCCCTCGCGCTGATGGAGGACGACGATGCGATGGACGACCTCCATCGCCATCTGTTCACCGTGATGATGGACCGCGACTGGGAGCACGGGGTGGCCTCCGCCGTCGACGTGACCCTCCTCGGCCGCTACTACGAGCGCTTCGCCGACCACGCCGTCTCCATCGCCCGCCGCGTCGTCTTCCAGGCCACGGGCAAGACCCCGGAACAGCTGCAAGAAGCAGGCTGATCCTTCCACCGCGAAGACCCCGACGGAACCCCGCCGGGGTCTTCTGCATCGGGTGCCTCGAGCCGAGCCGGAATCCGCGGCGCGAGATCGTCGTATCTGTCGGTCAGCGACCGACAGATACGACGACTTCGCGCGGGCCCCTTTCGGGACCCGCGCGAACGGTCGGCTGTCTCGGTGCGGCGATCAGCCGAAGCGGCCGGAGATGTAGTCCTCGGTCTCCTTGCGCGTCGGGTTCTGGAAGATCTCGCTGGTCGCGCCGACCTCGATCAGCTCACCCGGCCGGCCGACACCCGGCAGGTTGAAGAACGCCGTCTGGTCGCTCACGCGGGCGGCCTGCTGCATGTTGTGCGTGACGATGACGATCGTGTACTGCTTCTTCAGCTCGGCGATCAGGTCCTCGATCGCGAGCGTGGAGATGGGGTCGAGCGCCGAGCACGGCTCGTCCATCAGCAGCACTTGCGGCGACACCGCGATGGCGCGCGCGATGCACAGCCGCTGCTGCTGGCCGCCGGAGAGCGCGCCGCCCGGCTTGTTGAGCCGGTCCTTGACCTCGTTCCAGAGGTTGGCGCCGCGCAGGCTGGCCTCGGCCACCTCGTCGAGCTTCTTCTTGTCGCGCACGCCGGCCAGTTTCAGTCCGGCGACCACGTTGTCGCGGATCGACATGGTCGGGAACGGATTCGCCTTCTGGAAGACCATGCCGACCGTCGTCCGCACGCTCACCGGATCGACGCCCTTGCCGTACAGGTCGAGGCCGTCGAGCAGCACCGATCCGGTGGCGTAGGCGTTCGGGGTCACCTCGTGCATGCGGTTGAGGGTGCGCAGCACCGTCGACTTTCCGCAGCCCGAGGGGCCGATGAAGGCGGTGACCGTCCGGGGTGCGATGTCGAGGGAGACGTCCTTCACCGCGTGGAAGTCGCCGTAGTAGATGTTCAGGTCTTGCAGTGTCAGGCTCTTGGCCATGGGATCGCTTTCTTGTACTTCCGGAACGGGTCAGGCGGCCTTGACGCCGGTGAATCGGGCCAGCAGGCGCGCGGCGACGTAGACGATGCCGACCGCGATGACCAGGGTGAGGGCGGCGCCCCACACGGTGTCGTAGCCGCTGGGGCCGTTGTTGTACTCCTGCAGCATCATCAGCGGCAGCGATTGCTGGTTGCCCTCGAAGGGATTCCAGTTGGTGGCGCGGGTGGCGCCGACCAGGATCAGCACCGGCGCCGACTCGCCCATCACGCGGGCCACGGCGAGCATCACGCCGGTGATGATGCCGCTCATCGCGGTCGGCAGGACGATCTTCATGAT
Source organism: Gordonia marina (assembly GCF_052036135.1). Taxonomy (NCBI): domain Bacteria; kingdom Bacillati; phylum Actinomycetota; class Actinomycetes; order Mycobacteriales; family Gordoniaceae; genus Gordonia; species Gordonia marina. The sequence goes on along the minus strand of NZ_JBPSDN010000012.1, from coordinate 38,800 downwards.
CGTCTTCCACTTCGGGACGCCGAGGGCGTACGACGCCTCGCGCAGGTCGTGCGGGACGATCTTGAGCATCTCCTCGGTGGACCGCACCACCAGCGGCACCATCAGCAGCACCAGGGCGAGGGCGACCACGAAGCCCGAGCGGGGCAGGTCGAGGCTGGTCCGCCAGACGGCGTACACGAACAGCGCCGCGACGATCGACGGCACACCGGACAGGACGTCGACCATGAACGTGGTGAGCTTGATCAGCCGCTTGTTCCGGTCGGCGTACTCCACCAGGTACACGCCGACCAGGATGCCGAGCGGCACCGCGATCACGGCGGCCAGGAGTGTCTGGATCAGCGTGCCGATGATCGCGTTGGCCGCACCGCCGTAGCGTTCGGCCTGGGTCCACCACGCCGCGTTGAGGATCGGCGAGATCCCATGGCTGACCAGGGTCACCACCAGCCAGCCGAGCGGCAGCACCGCGAGCAGCACCGACAGGACGACGGCCGCGCGAGCGACCTGGTTGGTCACCTTCCGGCGCGTCGACGTCGTCGTCAATTCGAGTGCCATGGGTTCAGCCCTTCCGGGAGATCACGCCACGCGCCGCCGCGTTGACGATGAAGGTCAGGACGAAGAGCACCAGGCCGGCCGAGATGTAGGCGCCGGTCTTGACCGGCGAGTCGAACTCGGCGGCGTTGTTGGCGATGACGGTCGCGAAGGTCTCGCCGCTCTCCATCAGGTTGAAGTTGATCGGGCCGACACTGGAGATGATCAGCAGCAGCGCCATGGTCTCGCCGAGCGCGCGGCCGAGGCCCAGCATGGAGCCGCTGATGTAGCCGGAGAAGCCGAACGGCAGCACCGCGGTGCGGACCACTTCCCATTTGGTGGCGCCGAGCGCGAGGGCCGCTTCCCGCTGACCCTTGGGGGTCTGGGTGAACACCTCGCGGGTGACGGCGGTGATCACCGGCAGGATCATCACGGCGAGCACGATGCCCGCGGTCAGCAGGGTGCCGCCGGTCGACATGTTGGCGACGTTCTGCGGCTGCCGGAAGAACGGGAGGAAACCGAGGTTGTCGACCAGCCATTTGTTGGGGCCGACCATCGCCGGGCCGAGGACCAGGATGCCCCACAGGCCGTAGACGATCGACGGCACGGCGGCGAGCAGGTCGACGACGTACGCGATCGGCGCGGCCACCTTCGGCGGCGCGTACTCGGTCACGAAGATCGCGATACCGAGCGACACCGGCATGGCGATGATCAGGGCGATCACCGACACCAGCACGGTGGCGTAGAACTGCGCGGGGATGCCGAACTTCAGCTCGCTGCCGGAGACCACCCACGTCCCGGTGAAGGTGAAGAAGTTCTCGGTGTTCTTGGCGAGCGCGGGGACGGCCTGGATCAGCAGGAACAGCGCGATCAGGCCGATCGCCGCCGACACGAGCATGCCCGAGCCGGTCGCCAGGGTCGCCATCACCCGGTCACCCAGGTGCGAGACCTTGGTCAGCGGGCTGTCCGGGCGCTCCGGGCCGCCCCGGTCGTCGTTCTTGACGACCGGGGCGGGAGCGGCGTGCGGACTCGCCATCAGCTCGGGGCTACTCATCCGAGTGCGTCAACCGTGCCGCGCAGGGCGGCGGTGAACTGCGCGGGCAGCGGCACGAAGCCCAGGTCGGCGAGGCCGTCCTGGCCCTTGGCGAGGATCGTGCTGAACGCGGTCTTCAGCGCGGGGCCGGTCTTGGAGTCGGAGTAGCCCTTGGAGCAGACGATCTCGTAGGTGGTCAGCATGAGCGGGTACGCGCCCTCCTCGGAGAGCCCGAAGAGCGCGTCGGTGTCGACCACGAGGTCCTTGCTGCCCGGGTTCGCGAACTTGGCGTTTTCCAGGGCCTTACCCGCCGACTGCGCGGTGAGCTCGGTCGGGCCGGCGCCGAAGTCGAGGTTGGCGACACCCAGCTTGTTCTCGGTCGCGAAGCCCCACTCGACGTAGGTGATGGCGCCCGGGGTCTTCTTCACGGTGTCGCCGACGCCGGTCGACTTGGCCGCGCCCGATCCGCCCTGACCGGCCCATTCCTTGCTCGGCTTGTGGGTCCACTCGGCGGGGGCCGCGACGCTGAGGTAGCGGGTGAAGTTCTCGGTGGTGCCTGAGCTGTCGGTGCGGTGCACCGGTACGACGGCGGTGTCCGGGAGCTTGACGCCCGGGTTCAGCGCGGCGATCTTCGGGTCGTTCCACTTGGTGATCTTCGAGTCGAAGATCCCGGCCAGCACGGCGGCGTTGAGGTTGAGCTTGTCGACACCGTCGAGGTGGTACGCGATGGCGACCGGGCCGGCGACGAGCGGCAGGTGCCAGGCGTCGTTGCCGCCGCAGCGCTTCTTGGCGTCGGTGGCCTCGTCGGGCTTGAGGGGCGAGTCGCTGCCGGCGAAGTCGACGTCGCCGGCGATGAACTTCTTGACGCCGGCGCCCGAACCCGAGCCGGTGTAGTCGAGGACGACGTCGCTGTTCTTGGTGAGCACGTCGGCGAAGTAGGTCATCGCCTTCTGCTGCGAGGTGGCGCCTTCACCGGTCACGGTGGTCTGGCTCCCGGAGCCGCCACACGCGGACAGCAGAAGCCCCGCGGCGACGGCCACCGAGAGTGCGGCGGAGGTACGGGCGGTGGTCTTGGAGATCGCAGACATGCGGGTGAAAGCCTTTCGATTGCTTCGACGACACTGCGAAGCTATCGACGCTCGATGAGCCCGGACGATCCGTCAGATGTCGTGAATACGAACAGCTGACGCCCCGGCGGCGAACCCGTTCACCTGTAGGCCGCGTCTATCGCGTAGGGAGTGAAGCCGAGGCGGCGGTAGGTGGAGAGGGCGGCGACGTTGTCGCCCTCGACGTACAGCTCCACCTCGGTGAGCCCGCGATCGGCCAGATGATGCAGGCCGGCGAGGGTCAGCAGGGATCCGAGCCCGCGTCCTTGAGCGTCGGGATCGACGCCGACCACGTACACCTCTCCGAGTGCTTCCGGGCCCTTCTCCCCCGCCGGGTGCACCTTGGTCCAGTGGAAGCCGAGCAGCTTCCCGTCCCCCGTGCCGTCGCCCCCCGCCCCGTCGCCCCCTGAGCCGCCGACGAAGGAGGCGTGTCGAAGGGAAGACGGCCCCCGGTCCGCCGGAGCGTCGAACGCCAGGAACAACCCCGCGGGATCGAACCACTCCGACCCGGTCCGGTCGTCGATCTGCCGCTGCGTCCAGCCGCCCTGTTCCGGATGCCAGGAGAACGCGGCGTTGTTCACGCGCAGGATCTCGGCGTCGTCCGACGGTCCCGCGTAGGTGCGCAGCACGATGTCGTCGCGCCCCGGCAGCGGCGGCAGTGGGAGCGCCCCCGCCCCGGCCGGCGGGAGCGCGCGACGCAGTTGCAGGAGTTCGCGGACACGTTCGAGGCCGAGGTTCCGGGCCAGTCCCGCGGCCCCGGGCAGGTCGCCGTGGGCCCAGAGGGAGGGGGCGGAGCCGGAACCGGCATGTCGTGCTTCGCCGAGCGCCGCCGCGATCAGCAGCGCGCCTTCACCGTTTCCTCGGTATTCGGGGTCGATCACGCCTTCCACGGCGGCCTCCCCCGACGGTGCGACGACGATCCCCGCGTACCCGTGCGGCGACAGGAGGTGCATTCCGTCCGGCGATTCCAGCGCGAGCCGGAACTGTTCGGACAACGGCGCGACGCCGTCGGCGGCTTCGGCCCGGGCGATCACCCCCCGGACGTCGGCCAGATCGGCAGCGGACAGAGGGCCGCGATGGGTGCGCGGAGGCGTCGTCGGTGTCACAGGCACCACGGTAGTGGACATGTCGTGCGTATCCAGCGGCTCGCACCTTCGGCTCGACCGGAATGGCGGTCAAGCCGGGCACGACAGGTCAGCCGGCCTCGTCGTCGGGTTCCTCGTCCGGGGAGGCGTCGCGACCACGCGGGGGACGGACCGCCTTGTAGCCGACGTTGCGGACGGTCCCGATCAGGGCCTCGTGGTCGCTGCCGAGTTTGGCGCGGAGTCGTCGTACATGCACGTCGACGGTGCGGGTGCCGCCGAAGAAGTCGTAGCCCCATACCTCGTGCAGCAGCTGCGCGCGGGTGAAGACCCGGCCGGCGTTCTGCGCCAGGAACTTGAGGAGCTCGAACTCCTTGTACGTCAGGTCGATCGGCTTGCCGCGCAGCCGTGCGGTGTACGTGGCCTCGTCGATCACCAGCTCACCGAGGGTCACCCGGTCGTCGGGCTCGGTGTCGCCGCCGGCACCGCGGGCGACCAGCAGCCGCAGCCGGGCGTCGAGCTCGGCGGGTCCGGTCTCCGGGAGCAGGAAGTCGTCGATACCCCAGTCGGCGGTGATCGCGACCAGACCGCCCTCGGTGAGGACGGCGGCCAGCCGCGCACGACCCCCCTGCAGCAGACGGCACAGCGCCCGCGCGCCGGCCAGGTCACGCCGGGCGTCGACCACGATCACCTCGGCGTCGCCGAGTTCGGTGAGGGCGGAAGTGTCCGCGGGAAGCACCCGCACACGGTGCGGAAGCAGGGAAATGCAGGAGAGCACCGCGTCCGCGGAGTCCTCGTCGGTCAACAGCAACAGGTCCACTACCACTCCGATCTCGAGGTGGCCTTGCATGTGGGCTGTCGATCGACGCTGGCCGCAGCTCCGTAAAACTCTAGTGACAGAATAGCGGCAATGACCCCTCCGACCCGAATCACCGGTGCCGTGCGCGCTCGCCGAAGCGTCGCCGCGGCCGTGGTCGTGGTGGTCGCACTGCTGGTCATCGCCCTGATCGCGGACCTGATCACCGCCTCGCGGGCGGAACATCGGATGGCGCGGGCACTGATGTCGTCGCCCATGATCACCTACGAACCCGAGGTGGTCTACTCGGGCCGCCCGTTCCTCACCGAGATGTCGAGCGGTGCGCTGCCCAAGATGACGATCAGCGCCCGCGGAGTCGGCATCGACGACTGCGGCGACCTCGGCGCCTGCACCGTCGACGTCGGCGCGCGGCTGTATCACCCGACCGTCGGGAACGTCTGGGACGTCTCGCCCACATCGCCCATCCACTTCCATCGAATGGTGGCCGAGACGCGCGTCAATTCGCCGAACCTGGGCCGGCTGATGAACATCATCGACCTCTACATCAACAGCCCCGCACCGAAGGGCAAGGTCGGCGGCGGCGGTCCGGGCGACGGCCTCATCGAGCGCACCGACGGCATCATGCTCAGCGGCACCGTCCCGCTGCCCGGCTCGCCGCCGTACGACGGCAAGTACCCGCCGTCGGCGTCGGAATACCACCATCCGAAGGTGAAGGTGAGCGTCACCGCACGGGTTTTCGTGAAGGATGGACGCCTCCGGATTCAGGCCACCGACTTCTACACCGGGCCCGAAGAACACTTCTCCGACGACGTCCCGCCGGAATTTCGCTCACGCGTACTTAAACTCTTCTCAACGACGCTGCCGATCCTCCCGATGGCGTGGAAAACTCCCCCGACCAGTGCATTCACCCGCGGAAGCGACCTGATCCTGGCCGGCGATGCCCCCTCGGGCACGGTGACCCCCGGCACCTACTGAACTCGTCGGTCAGGACCGTCGGCGAGCTGTTGTACCGTCGGGTCCCAGTGGCAAGCACCGATGAAAGGATCGACCATGGCACGTGCCGATGTGCTGGTCAGCGCCGACTGGGCTGAGCAGAATCTGGACAACCCCGAGGTGGTGTTCGTCGAGGTCGACGAGGACACCTCGATCTACGACCTCAACCACATCCCGGGTGCGGTTCGCCTCGACTGGCGCAAGGATCTGCAGGACGGCGTGCGCCGCGACTTCCTGGACGCCGACGGCTTCTCCAAGCTGCTGAGCGAGCGCGGCATCGCGGGCGACGACATCGTCGTGCTGTACGGCGGCAACAACAACTGGTTCGCGGCCTACGCCTACTGGTACTTCAAGACCTACGGCCACAAGGACGTCCGTCTGCTCGACGGCGGCCGCAAGAAGTGGGAGCTGGACGGCCGCCCGCTGAACGGCGAGACCGTCGTGCGCGAGGCCACCACCTACGTCGCGCAGCCGGCCGACGCCTCGATCCGCGCTTTCCGCGACGAGGTGGTCGAGTCGATCGGCGTCAAGAACCTGGTCGACGTCCGCAGCCCCGACGAATTCTCCGGCAAGATCTCCGCGCCGGCGCATCTCCCCCAGGAGCAGGCGCAGCAGCGCGGCCACGTGCCCGGCGCGATCAACATCCCGTGGTCGACCACCGCCAACGAGGACGGCACCTTCAAGAGCGACGACGAGCTGACCGCGCTGTACGCGGAGAAGGGCTTCGACGACGCCAAGGAGACCATCGCCTACTGCCGCATCGGCGAGCGCTCCAGCCACACCTGGTTCGTGCTGCAGGAGCTGCTGGGCAAGAAGAACGTCAAGAACTACGACGGCAGCTGGGTCGAGTACGGCTCGCTCGTCGGCGTTCCGATCGAGATCTGAGAAAGAGGACAACTGCTATGTGCGCAGCCCCCAAGCAGGGTCAGACCATTCCGGCCGGCGTCGACGTCGAGAAGGAGACCGTCCTGACCGGGCAGGTCGTCGACGGTGCGGGCACCCCCGTGGCCGGCGCGTTCGTGCGTCTGCTCGACGGCACCGGTGAGTTCACCGCCGAGGTCGTGGCCTCGGCCACCGGCGACTTCCGCTTCTTCGCCGCCCCCGGCACCTGGACGCTCCGCGCGCTCAGCTCCCAGGGCAACGGCGACGTGACGGTCAGCCCCGAGGGCCCCGGCATCCACAACCAGGACGTCACCGTCGCGAAGTAGCTCTTCGCTCATCGAAGCCCCGATCCGCCTCATGGCGGGTCGGGGCTTTCGAGTTCTTGCGCTGCCAGACGGGTCAGACTCTCAAAAGCCCTCCACACCGCGGACACCGGGCGGGGTGATCTGTCGCGGATCTTGTCGACGCCGAAATCTGTCGCGGAGTCCGTGAGAGATCCGGCAAGATTCGCTACGTCTGTGGACCCGCGACAAGATCCGCGACAGATCCCCTGGGGCCGGGGTCGTCAGTCCGGGCGCGCCCGGCGCGTCACCTCGGGCGGGAGGCCCCACTCGTCACGACCGAGACGGGACACCGGGCGCAGCCGCGCGAAGTCGGGGTGCTCGCCGTCGAGCACGTCGTCGTCGACGCTGAAGGCGACCACCTCGCCGAAGATCATGGTCGACGCCCCGAAGCCCACGGTGGTGTGCAGCCGGCATTCCAGGGCGGCCGGGCTGGCGGCGACGAACGGCGGAGCGACGACGCTGCTGGGCGCCATCGCCAGACCGACGTGCTCGGCTTCGTCGACCTCCGGGCCGAAGCCGGCGCTGGTGTCGTTGGCCGTGACCATCAGGTCCTCGCTGACCAGGCTGACGGTGAACTCCCGGGTCGCCAGGATGTTCCGCAGCGTGTCCTTCACACCGATCGACGTGAACGCGATGATCGGCGGCCGATGCGAGGCGACGGTGAAGAACGAGTGCGGTGCCAGATTGCCGACACCGTCGCGATCGCGGGTGGCGACCCAGGCGATCGGCCGCGGCACCACCAGGGCGGTCAGCAGAGAATAGGGGTTCACGCCGGTGTCACCGGGGCGCAGGATCCGTCGCTCAGTCACGCCGCCACGGTACCCGCGACCGCCCGGCAGTGGGATCGGCCATAGCTGCCCGGGCGGACTCTGATCGTCACGCCCGGCGCGGTATCATCGGCGTGTGGTTATCTTCTTCGAAGTTCTGCTGGGACTGGCAACGCTGCTGATCATCTGGACCTCGCTGTACGTCATCTACCGCCTGGTCTCCGACGAGTCATGACGCGCTCGGGCAACGAGGCCATCGCCGACGCCGAGCAGCGCGCCGCCGACACCGCGGACAAGAACGTCCCGACGGTCGGCGACCTTCCGCTGCCCATCGACACCGCGAATCTGCGCCTCGGGCCCGACCTGCATCCCGGCCTTCTCGGCCTGCTTCCGCTGGTCGGAGTCTGGGAGGGTGAGGGCGAAGGCCACCACCCGCTGACCGGCGACGACTACGCGTTCGGCCAGCAGATCATCGTCAGCCACGACGGCGGCAACTACCTCTCCTGGCAGTCGCGCTCGTGGGTACTCGATGAGAACGGCGACTACCTCCGCCCCGACCTGCGCGAATCCGGCTTCTGGCGCATCGGCGACGACGACACCATCGAGCTGTTGCTGACCCACGCCGAGGGCTCCATCGAGCTCTACTACGGGCGGCCGCTCAACCAGACGTCGTGGAACCTCACCACCGACGTCACCATCCGCACCGAGACCGGCGCCCACACCGGTGCGGCCAAGCGCCTCTACGGCCTGGTCCCCGACGGCGACCTCGCCTACGTGGAGGAACGCCTCGACGGCGAGGGCGACCTCACGCCCCGCCTGTCCGCGAAACTCAAGCGCGTCATCGGCTGACCCGCCCCGCGATACCGGCCCGGCTCAGATCTCGACCATCCGGTGCTGGCTGGCCGGTTCCCGACGCCCCCGAATCGCGATCAGCTCCCGCGCGTGCAGATCCAGGGCGACGTCGCCCGGCAGCTGCGGACGCCAGGGCCTGACCGACGTGGCGTCGCCGGCGCCGTCGAGCGCCGCCAGCACGGTCAGGCTGTGCGCGGCCAGCCGCGAGGTCTCGCTCCCCTCGCGCGGCCAGTGCGCCCGGACGTGTACGGCGACGTGCATGGTCTGCCGCCCGGTGTGGATCAGCCGCGCCGACACCTCCACGACCTGGCCGATGTGGATAGGCCGGTAGAACCGCACCCCGCCCATGTACGCGGTGGCCACCTCCCCCGAGCACCAGCGGACGCCGCAGAGGTAGGCGGCGTCATCGATCCAGCTCATCACCCGGCCGCCGTGCGTCTTCCCGCCCCAGTTGATGTCCGTCGGCGCGGCCAGGAAGCGGGTGCCCACGTCCAGCGCCGCCGAAGATGCCCGGTAGTCCGCCAGTTCCATCGCCGACTCGATCCGGCGACGACGTTCGGCACGTTCCCGAGCCTCCCGGCTCTTGGCGACGTCGGCGCCGAGCATCGGCTGCCACTGGCGGACCGGAGCGGGGCGCCCGTCGTCGTCGACCGCGACGAAGACGAGCAGACAGGAACTCGCCGCGCGGAAGGTCCCCTCGCGCGGATCGGCCGAGCCGACGGTGCATTCGATGTGCATGGAACTGCGGCCGGTGTGCACCAGAGTGGCCGTCACCTCGACGATGTCGCCGGACGAGATGTCCCGGCCGAAACTGATGTTGCCGACGTACGCGGTGACGCTGTAGCCGCCCGACCACGCCGCCGCGCAGGCGTACGCGGCCTTGTCGACCCACTCCAGAATCCGGCCGCCGCGGACGCCCCCGCCGAGCGTGGCGACATCGGTCGGCGCGGCCAGGAAGCGCAGGGTGATCTGCCGGTCGGTGATGGGCATGGGGTACCTCCTCGTTTAGGTTCACCCATGCTGACCCACTGTCCGTTCGCACACGACGATGCCCCGGACCGGTGAGCGCGCGGTGATCCGGGCGTAACACCGGTGAGACCAGGCGTCACACCTCAGCGCACGACCCGAGAGCCACCCGGACAGGAGCCGAACGCCCCGAAGGCCGCACCCGAGGGCAATCCGTATTCCGTCCCACCACCCGGATTCGGCCGCCCCACCGCAAGTCTGTTCGCCCCGCCGGAATATTCCGGCGGGGCGAACGGAAAGCGAGTGGGGGGACGGAATGCGGCCAGGGTCAGCGCGCGACGTCGAGCGCGAGCAGACGCGCGCCGGCCGCGCCGGCGGCCACCGCGTGCTGGTGCGTCACGACCACGACCACCCGTTCCGGGCCGAACAGCGCGCCGTCGCCGCGAGCGCAGATGCGTTCGAGGATCGCCTGGGCGTCGAGCTCGTCGAGGTGCTCAGCGGGCTCGTCGAGCAGGACGATCGGCGCCGGGTGGAGCAGAGCGCGCGCCAGCAGCAGACGGCGGCGCTGGCCGCCGGAGAGGGCGGAACCACCGCCGGTGAGGTCGGTGTCCAGCCCGTCGGGCAAGGCATCGACCCAGTCGCCGAGGCCGACGTCGCCGAGCGCCGCGCGGACCTGCGCGTCGGTGGCATCACCGCGCGCGACCAGCAGGTTCTCCCGGACCGAGGTGGAGAACAGGTGCGCCTCCTCGGCGAAATAGCACGACGCCGAGCGCAGCGGGACCGGTGCGCCGTCGTCGTGGGTCGCGGTCACCGTGCCGCCGAGGGGATCGAGCAGTCCGGCGAGGGTGAGCAGCAGCGTCGACTTGCCACAGCCGCTCGGGCCCACGACCACCAGCCGCTCCCCCGGAGCCAGCGCCAGATCGAGCCCGCGTTCCGGGCCGAGCGGCGTCTCCCAGCCCCACTGGAGGCCCTCCGCGGCCAGCGCCGCGGGCGCGGGATCGATCACCGGATCGGCGGTGGTCTCGACGAAGATGTCGGTCGAGCGGAGTCGAGACCCCGACCGGCTCGGGGCCGCCCCGTCGACCAGTGCCATCACCCGCCGGGCCGCCTGGCGGCCTCGTTCCCATGCGATCCCGGCCTCGGTGAGCGGGCCGGTCGACTCGAACGACGACAGCGGGAGCAGCACCAGCACACCGAACAGCATCGGGGTGAAACGCGTCGACTCCGACGACACGCCCAGCAGCGAGCCGTGCACGCCGGTGGCCAGGTCGACGGCGATCAGCGCGGCCGCGACCACGCTGACCGCGAGGGCCAGCGGCGTCGCCGAGGTACCCCAGACCTGCCACGCCGCCCCCCGGTCGGTGGCCGCCGCGGCACGGCGATCCGCCGCCACCAGTGAGTCCAGCACCGCGCGCCGCCGTCCGGCGACCGCCAGCTCCGGCGCGTGCCACAGCAGCGCGGTCGTCTCGGCGGCGACGTCCTCGCGGGCACGGGCACTGTCGTCGAGTGCCAGCGACGAACCCCGCGCGGCCAGCCACGGCGCCAGGCCCCCACTGACCAGCAGACACACCGCCAGCACCAGCGCCGCCCGCCACGACACCATCCCCATGATCAGCACCGCCGCCACCGAGGTCACCGCGCCGACCGCCATCGGGATCAGACCGCGGATCAGCGCGTTGCCGATGTCGTCCACGTCGTCGGCGGTGCGGGCGAGCAGCTGCGACTGGCGCAGGCTCACCGAGTACGCCGGCGACCCGCCGGCCAGCACCCGGTAGATGCGGGTGCGCGCGGTGGCCATCATGTTCAGCGCGGCGTCGTGGGTGGCGAGTCGTTCCAGGTAGCGGAACAGCGCGCGCGAGATGCCGAGGGCGCGGACCGAGGTGATGGCGACCGACAGGTACAGGATCGGCGGCATCTGCCAGGCCCGGGTGATCAGCCACGCCGACAGCGCGGCCAAGCCGAGAGCGGACAGCGCGCCGGCCACGCCGAACAGCACCGAGATCACCACCGGCCGCCGCCCGAGGCCCAGGAACCGCAGTGCCGCGATCATCGAAGGGCTCCGTCCACCGGCGCGCCCGGGCCGAGTTCGACGACCACGTCGCCGCCGCCGACGGCCACCGGATGGTGCGCCACCATCACGACCGTCGCACCCGCCGCGGCGCGCTCGGCGATCGCCGTCAGCACCCGGTCCTCACTGTCCGCGTCCAGGTGCGCGGTCGGTTCGTCGAGCAGCAGCAGCGGCGCCGGCGAGGCGAGCACCCGGGTGAGGGCGAGCCGCTGGCGCTGACCCGCCGACAGGCCCGCACCACCGGCGCCCAGGATCGTGTCGTGACCGTCGGCCGTATCGGCCAGCACCTCGTCGAATCCGGTGGCCGCACAAGCCTTCTCCAGCAGCCCGGGATCGGCGGCGCCGAAGAGTTCGAGGTTCTGCCTGATCGTCCCGGGAATCACGACGGGCTGCTGCGGGAGCCACGCGATCTGGGCTCGGTAGGCATCGAGGTCGACGTCGCCGAGCGGCTGCCCGGCGATCGTCACCGTGCCCTCATCGGGCCGCAACAGGCCGAGGATCACTTCCAGCACCGACGACTTGCCGCTGCCGTTCGGCCCGGTCAGCACGCTCACCCGGCCGGACTCCAGCCGCGCGGTGACCCCGCGCGGCGCCCAGCCGTCGCGGCCGTGCACCCCGATCCCGGTGAGTTCGACGGCCGCGCCGGCCACCTCCACAGCGGCCCCCGGACCATCGGACACCGCAGTGGAGTCGCCGGATTCGATCAGCGCGAGGATCTCCCGGGCGGCGGTCATGCCGTCTTCGGAGTTGTGGAACTGCGCGCCGACGCGGCGCAGCGGCTGGTACGCCTCGGGGGCCAGCACCAGCGCCAGCACACCCGCGTACAGCGTCATCTCACCGCTCACCAGGCGCACGCCGATGCCGACGGCGACCAGCGCCACCGACAGGGTGGCGATCAGTTCCAGCGCGGTGCCGGACAGGAAGGCGACGCGCAGCGCCGACATGGTCCGGCGCCGCAGGTTCTGGCCGAGGCGCTCCACCCGGGCGGCGGGCGCCTGCGCGCGGCCGAGGGCGCGCAGCGTCGGCAGGCCGGTGATCAGGTCCATCAGCTGCGCGGTGAGCGCGCTCATCGACTCCAGTTTGCGCTCGGTGCGGTCGCGGGTCAGCAGTCCGATCAGCACCATGAAGGTCGGGATCAGCGGCAGCGTGATCAGCACCAGGATCGCCGAGGTGAGGTCGGCCCACCCGATCACGACCACCACGACCGGGGTCACGATGGCCGTGGCCAGCAGCGCAGGCAGGTAGCCGGCGAAGTAGTCGACCAGGCTGTCGAGCCCGCGCAGGGCGACGGTCAGGGCCCGTTCCCGCTCGGCCAGCAGGTCGCGCGGTGAGGTGCGCGCCGGGTCGGTGAGCCGGTCGAGGGCCCTCCGGCGCAGCTGCCCGATGGTGCTGAGCGCCGCGCGATGCGCGTACCGGCCGGCGACGTAGTCGAGCACCACCCGGACCGCGAGCGCCGCCCCGAGCACCCACAGGTGCGTGGCCTGGGCGGCGAAGCTGCGCGCGGCCGGATCGGTGATCACCTCGGACAGCAGCCCGGCCAGGGCGACGGCGGCGACGATCATCGCGACCACCGTCGCCGCCTGGCCCAGGGCCGTCAGCACCACGTACCAGCGCGCGGACGGCGAATACTTCAGCAGGCGCGGGTCCAGCGGCGGGCGCCGGACGCCGGACGGCACCGTCAGACCGTGGTCTTCAGCGACAGACCCGCCGGCGTCTCCGGAACGTCGTCGATCGACAGCCGCTTCCGGAACACCCAGTAGCTCCATGCCTGGTATCCGATCACGATCGGCGTCATGATCACAGCCGCCCAGGTCATGATCACCAAGGTGTACTGGCTCGACGAGCTGTTCATGATCGTCAGACCCTGATCGCTGCCCAGCGTGGACGGCATCACGTACGGGTACAGGCTGCCGAACAGCAGGCCGACCGTGGCCGCGATGGCGATCGCGGTGCCGAGGAAGGCCCATCCCTCGCGCCGCAGGTTGGTCGCGATCACCACGCCCACCGCCGCGAGTGCACCGATCACGACCAGCGCCCACGTCCAGTCCTTGCCGTATGCCAGCTGCGTCCAGAGCAGGAAGGTGCCGGCGATCACCAGCATGGCCACCGACAGGCTGGCGGCGAGCTTGGTGGCGTCGTCGCGCATCTGGCCCTTGGTCTTCAGCGCGATGAAGATGGCGCCGTGCGTCAGGAACACCACCAGGGTGGTGAGGCCGCCGACGATTCCGTACGGGTTCAGCAGGTTCCAGAAGCCGCCGGTGTAGACGTGGTTGGGACCGCGGACCTCGATCGGCACACCGCGCACGACGTTGGCGAACGCGACACCCCACAGCAGGGCGGGCACCCACGACCCGATCCCGATCCCGACGTCGCACCACAGGCGCCAGCGCGGGTCGTTGATCTTGGCCCGCCATTCGATCGCGCACACGCGCACGATCAGCGCCAGCAGGATGAGGAACAGCGGCAGGTAGAAGCCGGAGAACATGGTGGCGTACCAGCCGCCGAACGCGGCGAACAGCGCGCCACCTGCGGTCAGCAGCCACACCTCGTTGCCGTCCCACACCGGGCCGATGGTGTTGATGATCAGACGGCGGCGCTTGTCGCCGTCGTGCTCACTGCTGCGGCCGAGGAACGGCATCAGCATGCCCACCCCGAAGTCGAAGCCCTCGAGCACGAAGTACCCGGTGAACAGGACGGCGATCAGGACGAACCAGACGATTTCCAGAGCTGACGGATTCATGGCAGTTCAGGTCCTTTCTCAGTACTGGAAGGAGAGCGGCTCGTCACCGTCTCCGTCGTCGGTGGACTCGGCGTCCTCGGCACCCGGTGCGGCCGGGCCCTCCAGGATGTAGCGCCGTTCGAGCACGAACCACGCCACGCCGAGCGCCGCGTACAGCAGCGTGAAGATGATCAGCGACGTCCACACCAGGCCGGAGCCGTTGAACGACACACCGTCCTTCACCAGCATGTGGATCTTGTACGGATCGGCCTGATCGGGATCGGCCCAGTTCGGGGCGACGACCCACGGCTGCCGGCCCATCTCGGTGAAGATCCAGCCGGAGGCGTTGGCCAGGAACGGCGTCGGCAGCATCCAGAGGCAGAGGATGCCGAACCTGCGCGACACCTCGATCCCGCCGCCGGGCCGCTTCTTCCGCAGCATCCACAGGCCGCCCAGCGCGACGACCACCGAACCGAGCGCCCAGGTGATCATGGCGCGGAAGCTCCAGTAGGTGACGAACAGGTTGGGTGCGAAGTTCTGGTGCGGCATGTTCAGCGCCTCGCGGTACTGCTCCTGCAGCTCGTCGACGCCCTGCACCTTGCTGTCGAAGTGATGGTCGGCGAGGAACGACAGCATGTTCGGGATGGTGATCACGTGGTCGATGTGCGCACAGTTGTTCTGCCGCCCGATGCTCAGCACGGAGAAGCCCGCGCCGGTCTCGGTGGTGCACAGCGACTCGGCGGCGGCCATCTTCATCGGCTGCTGCTTGAACATCAGCTGGGCCTGCATGTCACCGGTGATGAACAGGCCGATTCCCGAGAAGATGGTCATCCACAGCGCGAACAGCGCCACCGGCCGCCACAGCTTCCGGTTCTCCTCGAGCAGTTCCTCGCCGGTCGCGTCGACGCCGTCGCGCAGCTGGCTCGGGGCGGTCGTGACCGGGGCGTCACCGGCGTCCAGTTGCTTGGCGCGCAGCGTGTTGCGGGCCATCCAGTACAGGCAGACGACGGCGACCACGGTGGCCGCGGTGAGCCAGGCACCCAGGATGACGTGCGGGAACGCGACCAGCGTGGTGTTGTTGGTGATCACCGCGACGAAGTTGTTCATCTGCGGGCGCGCCAGCGTCTCGTTCCATTCGACACCGACCGGGTGCTGCATGAACGAGTTGGCCGCGATGATGAAGTACGCCGAGGCGGTCACGCCGATCGCGACCAGCCAGATCGACGTCAGGTGCGCCCATTTGGGGAGGCGCTTCCAGCCGAAGAACCACAAGCCGAGGAAGGTCGATTCGAGGAAGAACGCGACCAGGCCCTCCATGGCCAGCGGGGCGCCGAAGACATCGGCGACGAACCGGCTGTACTGGCTCCAGTTCATGCCGAACTGGAATTCCTGCACGATGCCGGTGGCGACGCCGAGGGCGAAGTTGATCAGGAAGACCTTCCCGAAGAACTTGGTGGCCCGCAGCCATGCCTCGTTACCGGTCTTGACCCAGACCGTCTGCATGACGGCGATCATCGGCGCGAGGCCGATGGTCAGGGGCACCAGGATGAAGTGGTAGACGGTGGTGATGCCGAATTGCCACCGGGATAGATCGACGACGTCCACGCGGAAGTTCCCTTCACGATCTCCGGGCGAGCGGGGCTGCCGCTGCCGTAGTACTACCCGCAGTAGTACACGATATTCACGCTACGTGCTCATCGAGCCGGGACCCAACCTCGATCGGGACCTAAGTCCCCAGCGTGTGCCGTGTTTCACAGGTAGTTCTCATGGTCGCCGACGGGCTCTGTGAGCGCACGATGTGTGCCAGATTCTCAGGAATCCGTGCCGCGGTCGAGGGCCGCGTCGACCAGACCGGCGACGTCCAGGCGCACCGCCCGGTCCGGCAGCGGCCGGCCGTCGAGCGTGTGGACGCGCGCGGCGAGCGTGACCGACGACAGCAGCCACACCCCGTCCGCGGCCCGCAGGTCGTCCACGGTCAGCGCTTCCTCCCGGGCGAGCAGGCCCCTCTCCCGCGCGACGGCGAACAGCGCCGCCTGCGTGGTGCCAGGCAGGATCGGGCCGGACCGCGGCGGCGTCACCAGCCGCCCGGCGGTCTGCACGACGACCGACGAGCGCGGCCCCTCCAGTACCGTCCCCGCGGCGCCCGTGAAGATCGCGTCGTCCGCGCCGCGTTCCTGCGCGTAGCGCAGCGCCGCGGTGTTCCCCGCGTAGGCGAGAGCCTTGATACCGGCGAGTACCCACGGCAGCGCGGCAGCGCGCGGGTCGAGGCCGCGGTCGAGAGTGAGCACGGCGATCCCGTCGCGCCGTGCCACAGCCACCCGCGCGGGCACCGGGGCGACGGTCAGATAGCAGGTCGGCGGCCCGCCGGGCGTGCTCTCCCGGCCGCGCGCGTAGACGATCCGCAGCATGGCCTCGGACGCGCCGCCGGCGCGTCGTCCCCATTCCTCCTCCGCGACCGCGACCGCCCGGCGCAGCGCCATCCGGTCGGGCGCGGGCAGGTCGAGCGCGACCGCGCCGTCGGCCAGCCGGTCGAGGTGGGCGTCGAGCAGCCGGGCACGGCCCCCGCGGATCAACAGCGTCTCGAAGACTCCGTCGCCGCGCAGCGCGGCGAGGTCGTCGGCGTGCAGGAGCGGGCGCGCCGCATCGTGCACCCGCCCGTCGCCGGTGACCACGAACATCGTCATGCCTCACAGGTTCGCACATCGCGCGGTCGTGACCGCGCCGTAGACTCGGGTACATGGCGGCCTCCGACCACTCCCCGATCCTGCTCAGCCATCCCGGTGCGGTGCCGACGCCGGACGACGATCCCAGCCCCGGCGTCGCCTGGCACTACGGCGACCCGCTCGGTGAGCAGCGCGCCGCGCAGCGTCGCGCTGCCGTGATCGACCGCAGCGACCGGGCGGTCCTGGAACTCGACGGCGACGACCGCCTCACCTGGCTGCACTCCATCGTCACCCAGGATGTCGCGAGCCTGCGCGACCGGACCAGCGCGGAGAGCCTCTCGCTCGACGGCAACGGCCGCGTCGAGGACCACTTCGTCCTCACCGATGTCGACGGCATCACCTGGCTCGACACCGAGTACGCCCGCGGCGGGCCGCTGCTGGAATACCTGAGCCGGATGGTGTTCCGGGCCGCGGTGACCCCGGTCGCCCGGCCCGACATGCACGTCCTCACCCTGATCGGCCCGAACGTACGGACCGGGCCGATCGCCGAACTGCTCGACATCCCGGCCTCCGCGCAGGTGTACGACGCCGGCGACCTCCCCGAGGTGCACCACGAGGACGAGCCGCTCGGATTCTGGCGCATCATGCCGCCGACCGGCGAGGACCGGGACCTGCCGGTGGTCGACCTGGTGGTGCCCGACACCGAGCTCGCACTGTGGTGGCGCGAGCTGGTCGGCGCCGGAGCGGCCGCGGCCGGCGTCTGGGCGCAGGAGGCGCTGCGGGTCGCCGCCATGCGTCCCCGGCTGGGGCTGGACACCGATGAGCGCACCATCGCCCACGAGGCCGACTGG
The DNA here is from genome assembly GCF_052036135.1 of Gordonia marina. Lineage (NCBI taxonomy): Bacteria > Bacillati > Actinomycetota > Actinomycetes > Mycobacteriales > Gordoniaceae > Gordonia > Gordonia marina. The sequence goes on along the minus strand of NZ_JBPSDN010000012.1, from coordinate 21,129 downwards.
ATCGGCACCGCCGACGAGGGCGGCGCCGTCCACCTGAACAAGGGCTGCTACCGCGGTCAGGAGACCGTCGCACGCGTGCAGAACCTCGGCCGCCCGCCGCGCCGCCTGGTGCTGCTCCACCTCGACGGCAGCGCCGACGAGCGGCCCGCGCTCGGCGATCCGGTGAACCTCGCCGGACGGGCGATCGGCCGGATCGGGACCGTCATCGATCATCACGACCTGGGACCGATCGCGCTGGCGCTCGTCAAGCGCACCGTCGCGGTCGACGCCGAGCTGACCGTCGGCGCGGCGGGTACCGCAGCCCGGATCGATCCGGACTACTACACCGCCGACGACGCCGTCCCCGCGGGCCGTGCCGCCGTCAACCGGCTGCGCGGCCGAGACTGACCCCCGACACCGGCATATCCGCTGCTCAGCGCCCCCGCCGCGCGGACCGCACCCGGCGGCGACATATTCCCCGGAAGCGGGGTAGACTGTGCCTCAGGAACATAACTAACGAGTAGAACGGGGCCGCCACAAAGTGGCCGCCCCGTCATTGTGCGAGGGGGTCCCTAATGGGCCGTGGCCGGGCAAAAGCAAAGCAGACGAAGGTCGCTCGTCAGCTGAAGTACTCGACGCCGAACACAGATCTTGACAGCCTCCAGCGGGAGTTATCGGGCGGTGGAGGTCAGTCCCACAACCCGGTCGACGACTGGGCCGACGACGACCGCTACTCCGAAGAGGAGTGGCGGCGCGCCTGACGCGCCTGCTCACACGCATTTCCGGTGAACCCGGGTGCTCTTGACCGAGCACCCGGGTTTTCTGGCGCCTTCGGTCCGGCGCATCGGCATCTGAAAAGGCCCGGCCACCGCGGTGACCGGGCCTGATCCTTCCGGCGCTAGAAGCGCGCGTACTCGCCGCGCAGTTCGGCCCGGCCGGGTGCGCCGGCGTCGCCCCGCACGACCGTCCCGAGCACCCAGTTCTCCACGTGCCGCGCGGTGAGGATGGCCTGCGCGCGGTCGGTGTCCTCGGGCGCGACGACGGCGACCATGCCGACGCCCATGTTGAAGGTGCGCTCCATCTCGGCGCGTTCCACCCGGCCGCGCTGCGCGATCATCGAGAAGACCGGCGCCGGGGTCCAGGAGCCGCGCTCCAGTTCGGCGGCCAGCCCGGTCGGAAGCACCCGCGCGAGATTGTCGGCGAGCCCACCACCGGTGACGTGCGCGAAGGTGCGGACGTCGGTCTCGGCGGCCAGCGCCAGGCAGTCCTTGGCGTAGATGCGCGTCGGCTCCAGGAGTTCCTCACCGAGGGTGCGGCCGAACTCCTCGACGTGCCCCTCCAGGTCCATCCGGCCCCATTCGAGCAGCACCTTGCGGGCCAGCGAGTAGCCGTTGGAATGCAGGCCCGACGAGCCCATCGCGATGATGACGTCGCCCGGGCGCACGCGGTCCGGGCCGAGAACGGCGTCGGCCTCGACCACGCCGACGCCGGTGGCGGAGATGTCGTAGTGACCGTCCTCCATCAGGCCGGGGTGCTCGGCGGTCTCGCCGCCGAGCAGCGCGCAGCCGGCGTCGTAGCAGCCGTCGGCGATACCGCGCACGATGTCGGCGACCATCTCCGGGATCACCTTGCCGATGGCGATGTAGTCCTGCAGGAAGAGCGGTTCGGCGCCGCAGACCACGAGGTCGTCGACCACCATCGCGACCAGGTCGCGACCCACCGTGTGATGGATGCCGAGGGCCTGCGCGACGGCCAGCTTGGTACCGACACCGTCGCTGGACGCGGCGAGGACGGGCTCGCGGTAGTCGCCCTTGAGGGCGAACAGCCCGGCGAATCCGCCGAGACCGCCGAGCACCTCGGGACGGGTGGCGCGCTTGGCGTGCGGCGCGAAGAGTTCGACCGCGCGTTCACCGGCGTCGATGTCGACACCGGCCGCGGCGTACGACGCCCCGGCTCCGCTGTCGGCGGGATTGGCGACGGGACCGTCGTTCATGGTCGTGGCGCTCCTCGAGTTGGCCGTGGGAAAAGACATGATGCGCAGACCAGGCTACCCGAGCGCCTGGTCGCGACCGCGCCGGGAGAGGCCGGGAAAGACCTTACGGGCGCATGACCGCGCTGACGTTGTCGTTGGCGGTGGTGAGCGGGTCGATGATCTCGCCGGCCGAGGAGTTCTTGAGCATCGTCTCCAGCACGGCCTTGCCCATCGAGGTCTCCTTGGGCAGATCGATCGGGTAGTGCCCGTCGAAGCACGCCTTGCACAGCGCGTCGGACGGCTGCTCGGTGGCGGCGACCATCCCGTCGACGCTGAGGTAGCCGAGCGAGTCCGCGCCGATCGCCTGCCGCACGCCCTCGACGAGGCCCTCCTCGGACTCCATGCCGTTGGCGATGAGTTCGGCGGGCGACGCGAAGTCGATGCCGTAGAAGCAGGGCCAGCGCACCGGCGACGACGCGATCCGGACGTGCACCTCGGCGGCGCCGGCCTCCCGCAGCATGCGGATCAGCGCGCGCTGAGTGTTGCCGCGGACGATCGAGTCGTCGACCACCACGAGCTTCTTGCCGCGGATCACTTCCTTGAGCGGATTCAGCTTCAGCCGGATACCGAGCTGCCGGATGGTCTGGCTGGGCTGGATGAAGGTGCGGCCCACGTAGGCGTTCTTCATCAGGCCCTGGCCGTAGGGGATGCCCGATTCCTGGGCGTATCCGACGGCGGCGGGGGTGCCGGATTCGGGCACCGGGATCACCAGGTCGCCGTCGGCGGGATGTTCGCGGGCCAGGCGCCGCCCGATGTCGACGCGGGTGGAGTGCACCGAGCGGCCGTTGATCACCGAGTCGGGCCGCGCCAAGTACACGTATTCGAAGATGCAGCCCTTGGGGGTGGGCTCGGCGAAGCGGGAGCTGCGGACGCCGTCGGCGTCGATCGCGAGCAGTTCGCCCGGTTCGATGTCGCGGACGAACGACGCGCCCACGATGTCGAGCGCGGCGGTCTCCGAGGCGATCACCCAGCCGCGGTCCAGCCGCCCGAGCGACAGCGGGCGGATGCCGTGCGGGTCGCGCGCGGCGTACAGGGTGTTCTCGTCCTGGAAGGTGAGGCAGAACGCGCCCTCCAAGGTCGGCAGCAGCTCGAGGGCCGCCTGCTCCAGGGTCTTGTCGGCCGCGCCGTAGGCCAGCAGGGCGCCGACGACGTCGGAGTCGGAGGTGGCGCCCTCGTTGTCGCCGTAGATGCCGAGCGCGCGGGCGCGCTGCGCGAGGGCGGCGGTGTTCACCAGGTTGCCGTTGTGTCCGAGGGCCACGCCGTTGCCGGCCGCGGTGTGCCGGAAGATCGGCTGCGAGTTCTCCCAGCTGGTGGAGCCGGTGGTCGAGTAACGACAGTGCCCGACGGCGATGTGACCGGCCATCGAACCGAGCGTCTGCTCGTCGAACACCTGGCTGACCAGGCCGAGATCCTTGAAGACCAGAACCTGGTGGCCGTCACCGACGGCGATGCCGGCCGCCTCCTGGCCGCGGTGCTGCAGAGCGTAGAGGCCGTAGTAGGTGAGCTTGGCGACGTCCTCGCCGGGAGCCCAGACACCGAAGACGCCGCATTCCTCGCGCGGTTCGTTCTCGGGTTCGTCGAGATTCAGCAGGTTGGGCGAGTGGACGGAAAGGTCTGTCACCGGGACGCTCCGATTTCATGGGCTGGGGACGGGCGTACGTCCTACAGAGTTTACGTGCCGGTATCGCAAGTGAACAGTCGCGATCGGCCGATCGGGCGTGGGAATCGACACACTCAGACCCGGACCAGCGGCAGGTACGCCGCGATGTCGGGCGCCCGGTGCCCCGAGGCGCTGACCCGATGCGCCGCGATCGACTCGTCCAGCTCGGCGAGGCCGGTCACCAGCAGCAGCCACTCCCGCGGCGTCGTCTCCACGACGTTCGGCGGCGTGCCCCGGGTGTGCCGCACCCCTTCCAGGCACTGCACGGCCACGAACGGCGGCACCCTGACCTCCACCGCGTTGCCGGGCGCGTCCTGGGCCAGGGCACGCGCGGACAGTCGTACCGCGGCGGCCAGCTCACCGCGGGCGGGCGCCGGCCGCGCGTCGTCGTGCAGCCAGTCCACGACACCCAGCACCGCGGCCCGCAGCTCCGCCGGATCGACGGTCTTCTTGGTCACCACGGCGTCAACCCGCCCCGAGATGGTCGGCCATTGCCAGATACGAGCTCACGAGGGGAATCTTCCCCCGTCGCCCGCCATCTGCCAACGGCCGACGTCCGTGCCGGAGGAATCCGCGCGGCCGGGGACTACTCTCGACCGGGTGACCCGCACCGCCGATCTGCACGTCCACACGCACTACTCGGACGGCACCGACACCGTGCCGGAACTGTTCGACGCGGCCCGCGCGGCGGGGCTGACGACGGTCGCGATCACCGATCACGACACCGCGCAGCACTGGGACGACGCGCGCGACCTGGTCCTCCCGGGTATGCGGGTGCTGGCCGGCACCGAGTTCTCCACCAAGCATCCCGGCCCGGACGGGGAACTGGTCTCCGTGCACCTGCTCGGCTATCTCTTCGACCGCGAGCACCCCGGCGTGGTGGCCGAGTGGGAGCGGATGCGCACCGAGCGCGCCGGGCGCGGTGCGCGGATCGTCGAGAACCTGATCGCCGCCGGATACCCGATCACGCTCGACGAGGTGCGTGCGCACGCCGGGCCCAGCAACATCGGCCGGCCGCACATCGCTCGCGCGCTGATGGACGCCGGGGCGGTCGGTTCGGTGTCCGAGGCCTTCGATCGGCTCCTCCACGACCACAGCCCGTACTACGCCGCCCTCCGCTCCACATCGCTGATCGAGGGCATCGCCCTGGTCCGAGCGGCCGGGGGCGTCCCGGTCGTCGCCCATCCGCGGGCGCGGGCCGCCGCGAGCGTGCTGACCGCCGAGGTGCTCGCCGACCTCGCTCGGGCCGGGCTGGCCGGGATGGAGGTGGAGCATCCCGACCATGACGCGGCGGCCCGCACCGAACTGGCCGGGATCGCCGCCGACCTGGGCCTGCTGCACACCGGTTCCAGCGACTATCACGGGGCCAACAAGACCCTGCGGATCGGCCAGGAGCGCACACGCGACGAGGTGGTCGAGCGCATCGTGGAGCTGGGGACCCTCGCGCCGTTCGTCGCCTGACCGGCGCGGTTCGTTCCGGCGACACCCGGCGGCCACCCGAGGTTGGGCCGCCGCACACCCGGGCCGCCTAAGAACTTCAGGCATGACGATCTTCTCCCGCCTCCGCCTCCTGGGCGCCACCGCCCTGACCGCCACCGCCCTGGTCTCGTTGGGTCTCGTTCCGGCCGCGCACGCCGCCCCGACCACCACGGCACCGTCCGCCGCCCACCTCGCCAATCCCGATCTGCTGACGCCCCGGCTGGCCTCGGTCGACAACTTCCGCGACCTCGCCGGCCCCGCGCTCCTCGGCTACCCCGCCGCCGGCGGCAAGCACGTGCGCCACCGGGTGGTGTACCGCTCCAACGCGCTCACCCCGGACAAGCAGGATCTGGCCACCCTGAACACCCTCGGCATCCGCCGCGTCTACGACCTGCGCACCACCTCCGAGGTCACCGCCAAGCCGGACACCGTGCCGGCCGGGGCGAAGTACACGCGCGTCAACATCATGGGCGACGATTCGCAGGCCGCCGCCGGCTTCGACTACTCGACGCTCACCCCGGAGTCGGCGCGGCAGTTCCTGATCGAGGCCAACCGGAACTTCGTCACCGACCCCGCCCAGCGCGCCGAGCTCGGCCGGCTGCTCCGCTCGATCGCCGCGCAGCCCGGCCCGGTGCTCTACCACTACACCGCGGGCAAGGACCGCACCGGCTGGACCTCCGCGCTGCTGCTCAGCAACGCGGGCGTCTCGCACAGCGACATCATGAGCAACTATCTGCTGACCAACAAGTACTCGGCGAAGTCGATCGACGCCGCGGCGCAGGCGTTCACCAAGCAGTACGGCCCGACCGCGGGCGCGGGTGCCCGGGTCCTGCTCGGCGTCTTCCCCGAGGCGTTGCAGGCCGGCCTCGACCAGGCCGTCAAGGACTACGGCAGCATCGACGGCTACCTGCGCAAGGGACTCGGCCTGGACGGCAAGACCCTGAACGCGTTGCGCGCGGAGCTGACCTACTGATCGGCGAGTGAGGGATCCGATCGGCCTGCGGCGGCAGCGTCGTTCCGGCACGATGGCGGCATGGGCGAAGACGTCAGCCGCCAGCAGTTCACCGGAGCCGATCGGGTCCGCTTCCGGTCGCAGGTCTCCCGCGGCACCGAGGCGATCGCCCGGATGCTGGCGGGCGGGCTGTTCACCGATCACGGGCAGCCACCCGAACCGCTCCTCGGGATGGAGGTGGAGCTCAATCTGATCGACGCGGCCGCCAACCCGTCGATGGCCAACGCCGAGGTGCTCGAGGCGATCGCCGACCCGATGTACCAGACCGAACTCGGCCAGTTCAACATCGAGATCAACGTCTCGCCGCGACCGTTCGTCGGAGGCGACACCGTCAGCCTCGAGCAGGGGCTGCGCAGTTCCCTCAACCGGGCGGACGCCGCCGCGAAGACCACCGGCAATCATCTGGTGATGGTCGGCATGCTGCCGACCCTGCGCGCGGAGCACTTCGCCCACCACTGGATCTCCGCCAATCCCCGCTACGACCTGCTCAACGAACAGATCTTCGCCGCCCGCGGTGAAGACCTGGAACTCGACATCACCGGTGTCCCGCTGACCGAGAGCGGCCCGGCCGACCGCCTGCGGACCACCACCGACTCGATCCTCCCCGAGGCGGCGTGCACCTCCCTGCAACTGCATCTGCGGGTGGCCCCGGAGGATTTCGCCGCGCACTGGAACGCCGCCCAGGCCATCTCCGGCGTCCAGGTGGCGATCGCCGGGAACTCGCCGTTCCTCGACGGCAAGGCGCTCTGGCACGAGACCCGTATCCCGGTGTTCGAGCAGGCCACCGACACCCGGCCGCTGGAACTCAAGAATCAGGGTGTGCGGCCGCGCGTCTGGTTCGGCGAGCGCTGGATCAACACCATCTTCGATCTGTTCGAGGAGAACATCCGCTACTTCCCCGCCCTGCTCCCGGTCTCCACCGAGGTCGATCCCCTCGCCGTGCTCGACGACGGCGCGATCCCCACCCTCGATGAGCTGCGCCTGCACAACGGCACCGTCTACCGGTGGAATCGCCCGGTGTACGACGTCGTCGACGGCCAGGCGCACCTGCGCGTGGAGAATCGCGTCCTGCCGGCCGGCCCCACCGTGGTCGACGTCATGGCGAACGCCGCCTTCTACTACGGCGTGGTCCGCGGCCTGGTCGAGAGCGACCGGCCGATCTGGTCGCGGATGTCGTTCGACGCGGCGCGCGAGAACCTGTCGGCCGGCGCCCACTGGGGCATGAACGCACAGTTGTACTGGCCCGATGTCGGCTGGGTGCATCCGGACGAGCTGGTCCTGCGCCGTCTGCTGCCGCTCGCCGAGCGCGGGCTCGACGCCTTCGGGGTGTCCGAGAAGGCCAAGAGCCGCTACCTCGGGATCATCCACGGACGGTGCGTCACCAAGCAGACCGGCTCGGTGTGGCAGCGCAAGGCCGTCGCCGCCCGCGAGGCGGCCGGTGAGGGCCGGGCCGAGGCGCTGCGCGGCATGCTCGCCGACTACGTGGCCCTGATGCACGAGGGCGAACCGGTCCACAACTGGCCACTACCCTGAACGCCATGGCCTCCCCCGCACGACTCCCGCGCCTCAAATGGCATCGGGCCCGGAAGACGGCGAGCGACGTGCCCTTCACCGCGACGCGCATCCTCGAAGGCCTCCGCCTGGGTGCGAGCGTCGAGGTGGATCTGCTGGTGCACGCCGACGGCGGTTTCGCGATCCTGCACGACGCCGAGCTGGCCGACTCCACCACCGGTCGGGGCAAGGTCCGCAAGACGCCCGCCGCCACCCTCCGGACGTTGGAACTGCTCGACGCCCAGCACCGTCCGTGCGGCGAGCCCGTCCTGCTCCTGGAGGACCTCGCAGACCTGCTCAGCGGCGAACAGCTGCCCGCCGACGCACTCCTCCAGCTGGACTTCAAGGACACCGCGCGGGCCCTGGACCGGCAGAGCATCGCCGCGTTCGCGGCGGCGGTCGAACCGATCGCGGAGCACCTGATCCTGTCGTGCGGGGATGCGAAGGCGGTACGGCTGCTGACCGGCGCGGCGCCGGGCGTGGCGGTCGGTTACGACCCGTGCCATCGCGGCGCCGTCGACCGCGTACTCGTCTCGGGCCGGTTCGCGCGGTTCGTCGAGAAGGCGTGTGCGGCGTCACCGCGGGCGACGACGATCTATCTGGAGATCCGGCTGGTCACCGCGGCGGCGGACCGCGGATTCGACGTGATCGACGCCTTCCACGCGCGCGGCCGGGAAGTGGACGCCTACACCTTCTACGGCGCGGCGAACCCGGGCATGGTCCCGGTGGCGACGCGCCTGGTCGGGCTCGGCGTCGACCAGCTCACCGTCGACGACCCCGAGGGCCTGGCCGCGCTGCTGGGCTGACCGTCGCGGGCGACTACGTCGAGTAGCCCGACGACGACGTGCTGTCCGCGTAGTAGACGGCCCAGATGATGATGGCGACCACCACGATCACCGCGATCACGAAGCCGATCGCGAAGGCGATCCACGCCCACATGGCCATCTTCTTCGACGACTCGGCCGTCTGGACGGCGAGTTCGGCCTGACCGGTGCGCCAGTAGTTGCCCGACGCGTTCGACTTGGTCAGCCCCAGGATGCCGAGGATCAGCGGCGCGAGACCGACCGGCAGGCCGTAACAGGTGACAGCGAACAGGCCGCCGATCACGATGGCGACGATCGACGACACCTGCCCGGTCGCCGGGGCCGGGCCCGGAGCGGCCACCGGACCGTACGACGGCGCGTACGGGAACGGTGCGGGAGCGGGCGCCGGGTAGGGCGCCGGAGCGGGCATCGGCGCCGGTGCCGCGTAGTACGGATCCGCCGGCTGGTCGTAGTAGGGCGTCTCCGGCGCCGGGTTCGGCGCGGGCGACGGGCCCGGGGTCGGCGCGATCTGGGTCGGTTCGTACGCCGACCAACTGTCGTCGTTCGACTTCCCGGAGCCGGGCTTGGAGAAATCAGGCGGCGTCATGTCACACTTTCAGGCTGTCGAACGGCGCGATCGGGATGTTCCGGATCACGAACCACACCAGGGTCACGACGAGGGCTACGGTGGGGGCGTATCGCCATCGCTGCCAGTTCGACACCGGTCGTCCCCGCCACAGACCGACGGCATAGGTGACGAAACTCGCCGCAAGCAAGAACAGAGCCACGACACCCAGCGCGTTGTAGTGCAACGCGTCACCGATTCTCCCGTGTTCGAGAGAATAGATGGCCCGCGACATTCCGCATCCCGGGCAGTCGATCCCGAGGAGGGCATGCGTCGGACACGGAGGCATGAGCCCCCCGGGTTTGGTCGGATTCGCGAACCATATGAAAGTTCCCGCCGCCGCAACCCCGGTGAGGATCGCCGCCGGTCCTGCGATCCGGTGCCTCACCACCTTCTGCACGGTGGCGAGGCTCCGGTTCGGAGGTTTCGGCTGTGACGGCGCGACAATCATCGTCATCGTCTGCGTCTAGTCCACGTTGTAGTAATAGGCAGTGTTTCCGGTGGCCCACAGGATGATTCCGAGGATGATCCAGATCACTAGCACTGCTCCGAATACGATCCACGCGATCTTGGACCACTTGGCCGCGTCGGCAGAGTTCTGCTGGGCGGCAGCAGCGTCGCCCATGCCCCACAGCTTGCCGACCGCGGTGGCCTTGACGATCGCAACTATGCCCAGGCCCGCCGCCACCAGGCTCAGCGGACTGCAGCAGACCAGCGAGACGATGACGCTGAGCACCGTGACGACGATCGACGAGGCGAGGCTGTTCGCCGGTGCAGCGCCGGGAACACCTGCTGGGGCCGGGTACTGGGCCGCCCCATACGACGCTCCGGGGATCGGCTGTCCGGGCACCGGCGGCTGGCCATACGCGGGAACCTGACCGTACCCGGGAGCAGGTTGCCCGTACTCGGGCGCCGGCTGACCGTAGGGCGCCGCCTGACCGGGGGCGGGCGGGGGCGGCGGCTGCTGCACGAACTCGGTCTGCCCCTCCGGCTGTGCGGCCGGTGCAGGCGAAGTCAGATCGGGTCGCTGCACGTACTCGGTGGCCCCCTCGGAGGCCGGCTGGGCGCCCTCGGTCGGCTCCGGAGTGTTCTGCGGGTCGTTCGGGGTCGTCATCTCGGTCCTCTCGGGGTGACTTTTACGGTAGGCCGATCGTAGCGGACCGATCCGGCAGGAGAATGAACGCCGTCAGGCGAACAGCGCAGGCAGGGTGCCCTCGTGCACGGCACGGACCTCATCGAGGGTCACCGAGAACTGTCCCTGGACCTCGATCGAGTCGCTGCCCTGGTCGACGACGCCGATGCGCGCCCACGGCAGACCGCGGGCGTCGAGCATCGAGCAGAAGCGCGATTCCTCGGTGCGCGGAACCGCGACCAGCACCCGGCCGGTGGACTCGGAGAACAGCGTGACGAACGGGTCGGCACCTTCCGGCAGCACCAGCCGGCAGCCGGTCTCCCCGGCCAGCGCCGATTCGGCGACGGCCTGGATCAGGCCGCCCTCGGACAGGTCGTGCGCGGCGGAGATCATGCCGTCGCGCGAACCGGCGACGAGGATCTCGCCGAGCAGGCGCTCGCGTTCCAGGTCGACCTGCGGAGGCACGCCGCCGAGGTGGTCGTGGCGCACCTGCGCCCAGATGGAGCCGTCGAACTCGTCGCGGGTCTCGCCGAGCAGGATCAGCGTCTCGCCCGGCTCGGTGCCGAAACCGGTCGGGATGCGGCGGTCGACGTCGTCGATCACACCGAGGACCGCGACCACCGGGGTCGGCAGGATCGCGGTGGTGCCGGTCTGGTTGTAGAAGCTGACGTTGCCGCCGGTCACCGGGATGCCGAGCTGCGCGCAGCCGTCGGCGAGGCCGCGGACGGCCTGGCTGAACTGCCACATCACGGCCGGGTCCTCCGGCGAGCCGAAGTTGAGGCAGTTGCTCACCGCGCGCGGCGTCGCACCCGCCGCCGACACGTTGCGGTAGGCCTCGGCCAGCGCGAGCTGCGCACCGCGGTACGGATCGAGGAAGGTGTAGCGGCCCGACGCGTCGGTGGCGAGCGCGATGCCGCGGCCGGTCTCCTCGTCGATGCGGATCATGCCGGAGTCGGCGTGCTCGGCGAGCACGGTGTTGCCGCGCACGTAACGGTCGTACTGCTCGGTGATGAACTTGCGGCTGCACAGCGCGGGGCTGGCCAGCAACGCCAGGAAGGTCTCCCGGAGTTCGTCGCCGGACGACGGCCGCGCCAGGCCCGCGGTGGTCGACGCGATCACCTCGTCCTGGCTGTCCGGACGCGCCACCGGACGCTGGTAGACCGGGCCGTCGTGGGCGACGGTGCGCGGCGGCACGTCGACGACGGTCTCGCCGTGCCAGGTGATCTGCAGGTGGTCGCCGTCGGTGACCTCGCCGATCACGGTGGCCAGCACGTCCCACTTGCGGCACACGGCCATGAACGCGTCGACGTTCTCCGGCGACACGACCGCGCACATGCGCTCCTGCGACTCGCTGGAGAGCACCTCGGCCGGGGTCATCCCCTCGGCGCGCATCGGGACCTTCTCCAGGTCGATGTGCATGCCGCCGTCACCGGCCGCCGCGAGTTCGGAGGTCGCGCAGGAGAGTCCGGCGCCGCCGAGGTCCTGGATGCCGACCACCAGGTGGTCGCGGTACAGCTCGAGGCAGCACTCGATCAGCACCTTCTCGGTGAACGGGTCGCCCACCTGCACGCTCGGCAGCTTCTTGCGCGACGGCCCGCCGTCGTCGTTGAAGGTCTCCGAGGCGAGCACCGAGACGCCGCCGATGCCGTCGAGCCCGGTCCGCGCGCCGAACAGGATGATCTTGTTGCCCGCGCCGGAGGCGAAGGCCAGGTGCAGGTCTTCAGCCCGCAGCACGCCCGCGCAGAGCGCGTTGACCAGCGGGTTGCCCTGGTAGCTGGCGTCGAAGACGGTCTCGCCGCCGATGTTCGGGAGGCCGAGGGAGTTGCCGTAGCCGCCGACACCGCGGACCACGCCGTCCACCACGCGGCGGGTGTCGGGATGGTCGACGGCGCCGAACCGCAGCTGGTCCATCACCGCGATCGGCCGGGCACCCATCGCCATGATGTCGCGGACGATGCCGCCGACGCCGGTGGCCGCACCCTGGTACGGCTCCACGTAGCTGGGGTGGTTGTGCGACTCGACCTTGAAGGTCACCGCCCAGCCGTCGCCCACGTCCACCACGCCGGCGTTCTCCCCGATGCCGGCCAGCATCCCGGCCTTCATCTCGTCGGTGGTGGTCTCACCGAAGTAGCGCAGGTGCACCTTGGACGACTTGTAGCTGCAGTGTTCGGACCACATCACCGAGTACATCGCGAGTTCGGCGTCGGTGGGACGACGGCCGAGGATCTCGCGGATCCGCGCGTACTCGTCGTCCTTCAGGCCGAGTTCGGCGAAAGGCTGCGGGTGTTCGGGGGTTTCGGCGGCGTGGGAAACGGTATCGACCTGGGCGCTCACACCGGACAGTCTATGTCAGCGGGTTCGGAGCCCCGCACCTCGATCGGCGGGCCGGAACGACCGTGCCGAAGTCGGGCGCCGGTGCTCCCGGTCGGCTATATGTGGAAGATGGTCAGCCACATCGCGCTGCGCCACCGCGCCGAAGCCGAGTGCGGTGCCGCATGATCGCCAGTCAGACGGTGCACGGTCGCACCTACACGTTCGGCTCCCTCATCGAGATCCTCGCGAAGGCCACGCCGCTGCGCAGCGGTGACCAGCTCGCCGGCTGCGCCGCCGACTCCGACGCCGAGCGCGCGGCCGCGAAGTGGGTGCTCGCCGATCTGCCGCTCACCGTCTTCCTGGAAAACCCGGTGGTGCCGTACGAGACCGACGAGGTGACGCGGCTGATCATCGACACTCACGACCGGGCGGCGTTCGCCCCGATCGCCGCGCTCACCGTCGGCGGTCTGCGCGACCTGCTGCTGACCACGGTGACCCGCCCGGACGCCGCGGCCCGGCTGTCCGCGCTGTCGGCCGGCCTCACCCCGGAGATGGTGGCCGCGGTGAGCAAACTGATGCGCAACCAGGACCTGATCTCCGTGGCCCGCGCGATCGACGTGCGGGCCGCGTTCCGCACCACGATCGGCACCCCGGGCACACTGGCCACCCGGCTTCAGCCGAACCACCCGACCGACGACCCGCGCGGCATCGCCGCCGCCACGCTCGACGGCCTGCTCCTCGGCTGCGGCGACGCGGTGATCGGCATCAACCCGGCGACCGACTCGCCGCACGCCACCGCCGATCTCCTGCGTCTGCTCGACGAGATCCGCACCCGCTTCGAGATCCCCACCCAGTCGTGCGTGCTCAGCCACGTCACCACCACCCTGGGCCTGATCGAACAGGGCGCGCCGGTCGACCTCGTCTTCCAGTCGATCGCCGGGACCGAGGGCGCCAACCGGGCGTTCGGCGTGACGCTCGCGCTCCTGGAGGAGGCCAATGCCGCGGCCCGCGAACTGCGGCGCGGCACCGTCGGCGACAACGTGATGTACCTGGAGACCGGTCAGGGTTCGGCGCTGTCCTCGGGCGCCCATCTCGGCACCGGCGGCCTGCCGGTGGACCAGCAGACCTTGGAGACGCGGGCGTACGCCGTCGCCCGGCGGCTGGAACCGCTGCTGGTGAACACCGTCGTCGGTTTCATCGGACCGGAATACCTGTACGACGGCAAGCAGATCACCCGGGCCGGACTGGAGGACCACTTCTGCGGCAAGCTGCTCGGGCTGCCGATGGGCGTCGACGTCTGCTACACCAACCACGCCGAGGCCGACCAGGACGACATGGACGACCTGCTCACCCTGCTCGCGGTGGCCGGCGTCGACTTCGTGATCACCGTGCCCGGCGCCGACGACGTGATGCTCGGCTACCAGTCGCTCGCCTATCACGACGCGCTCTACATCCGGCGTGCCCTCGGCCTGCGGCCCGCTCCCGAGTTCGATGCCTGGCTGGCGGCGCAGGGCATGCTCGACGACGCCGGCGGCCTGCGCGACATCACCGTGGACGCCTCCCCGCTCCGCGCTCTCGCCGCCCGGGAGCCGGCGTGAGCGCCGCCGACGAGTCCGCCGCGGTCTGGGACGGTCTGCGCACGACGACTCAGGCGCGCATCGGGCTGGGCCGCGCGGGTGACGCCCTCACCACCACTCGCCTGCTGGAGTTCGGCGCCGCGCACGCCGCGGCCCGCGACGCCGTCCACCAGCCGCTCGACGTCGACGCCCTGGCCGGCGAGGTCGCCGCACTGGGCCTGGGTGACCCGATCGCCGTGCGCTCGCTCGCCGCGGACCGGGCCGAGTACCTGCGCCGGCCCGACCTCGGCCGCCGTCCGGCCGATCTGAGCGCGTTGACCCCGGCCGCGGCCGATCTGGCGGTCGTGCTCGCCGACGGCCTGTCGCCGCGGGCGGTCTCCGTGCACGGAACGGGCCTGCTCGCCGCGATCGCCGACCGGCTCCCGGCCGACGTCGTCGTCGCATCCCCGGTGATCGCGACGCAGGCGCGGGTGGCGCTCGGCGATCACATCGCGCATGCGCTCGGTGTCCGGACCGTGCTGGTGCTGATCGGCGAACGCCCGGGCCTCTCGGTGGCCGACAGCATCGGCATCTATCTGACGCATCGCGCAGACCCGGGCGACTACGCGACCGGGGTCACCGACGCCGACCGCAACTGCATCTCCAACATCCATCCGCCCGACGGTCTCGACTACCGGTCGGCGGCCGCGGTCGCCGCGGCCCTGGTGACCGGTGCGCGCCGGCTCGGACGATCCGGCGTCGACCTCAAGGACACCTCGCGGGCCGAGCTCGATGCCCCGGTGGTCGACGGTCTCGAATAGGGCGTGCGCCGGCGCCGCGGCGACTACAGTCACGGAGCAACGGCTCGGGGTTCGGGAGCTGGAAGGTTCGGGGGGACCATGACCGATCTGCGACGTCTCGCGCGCGATTACTTCGACGCCGGTGTGCTCCGGCTCGGTATCCCGATCGACGGCCAGGATCCCCGGCCGAGGCCGGCCGACGCGCTGCTCGCCTTCACCCGCGCGACCGAGGCGGACCCGGCGATGGGCGACGCCTGGCTGGGCCGGCTCGCCGCGGGCGACGCATCCGGCGAGACCCTGTTCGGCCTCTACGCGGCCCGGGCGACGATCGGCGCGCAGCAGCGTCGTCTCGGCCTGCCCACCGGAATGCTGTGCGGCCGCGCCCCGACCGGGATGTTCGTCGACTACCCGGTCGCCGACGCCGCCCAGGCCGCGCTCGCGTACGCCGCGTCGTTGCTGTCCGGGAACGACGTCGACGGGGCCCGCCGGGTGCTCGACGACCTCGGCGACGATGGCTCGCCGATCACCGAGTTCTGCTGGGCGATGGTGCATCTGCGCGCCCACGACTGGCCGCGGGTGCTGACCGCACTCGCCCGGGCCGACCGGTGGGACGACGAGTACCTGGCCACCGCCGCCGCGGTGATGGCCGGCACCGCGTGCGTCCACCTCGGCCTGTTCGACGAGGGCATCCGCCGGCTGACCGAGGTCCGCGACGGGCCGCTCACCAACTGCCGCGCGCAGGCCGCGTTCACCATCGGCATGGCGCAGCGGGAGCGGGGCGACGAGGCCGCCGCGCGCACCCTCTTCCAGGAGGCCGTCGCGCTCGATCCCAGACTGACCGAGGCCACCCGGGCGCTGACCGATCCGGCCTACCGGCTGGTGCTCGGCGAGGGAGACGACGGCGCTCGGCCCGACGTCGACCCCGCGGATACCGGCGGAGATCCCGCCGCCGCACGACTGGCGGAGCTGGAAGCCGAACTCGATGCACAGGTCGGGCTGACCGAGGTGAAACAGCAGGTGGCGCGGCTCCGGTCGACGGCGACCCTCGCGAAGGTCCGTGCGCAGCGCGGTCTGCGGACCGGGGAACGCAGCCTGCACCTGGCCTTCACCGGCCCGCCCGGAACGGGTAAGACCACCGTCGCCAGGATCGTCGCGAAGCTCTATTGCGCTCTCGGCCTGCTCGCCACCGACCGCGTGGTCGAGGTGTCCCGCCGCGACCTGGTCGGCCAGCACCTGGGCAGCACCGCGCCGAAGACCGGGAAGGTGATCGACTCCGCCCTCGACGGTGTGCTGTTCCTCGACGAGGCGTACACGCTGATCCAGGAGGGACTGTCCGGCGGCGATGCCTTCGGCCGCGAGGCCCTCGACACCCTGCTGCAGCGGATGGAGTCCGACCGCGACCGGCTCGTCGTCATCATCGCCGGATACGACGACGAGATCGACCGTCTGCTGGCCGCCAACGAGGGCCTGGCCTCCCGTTTCGCGCGGCGCATCCGGTTCCCGTCGTACCTGCCCGGCGAGCTGACGCGGATCGCCGAGGTGATCGCCGACCGCCGCGACGCCCGTCTCACCGCGGAGGCCTCCGCGCTGCTCATGACGGCTTTCACCGCCCTGTACGACGACCTCGCACCGACCCCGGCGGGACCGCGCCGCGGCACCGACGCCGCCGGGAACGGGCGGCTGGTGCGCAACGTGATCGAGGCCGCCGAGGAGGAGCGCGAACACCGGCTCGCCACCCGCGACGACCTCGATTCGCTCACCGAGACCGACCTCATGACACTGGACGCCGCCGACATCCGCCGTGCGCTGGACGCCGTCGTCCCGCGGCCGCCCACGCCTGCTCCTGGACCGGAACAATCCAGGTATTTTCGCGCATCCGCGCCGGGCCCGGCGCGGGCAGACTCCTTCGGGTGACCGAACTGATCGACCCCTACTCTCCCCCGCCCGGCCGCCGCGGCCGCGGGCCCCGCAGTGCCGGACCTCCCGGCCCCGTCGCGCGTACCTTCGACGCCCTCGGCGCGCTCGTGCTCTGGCTGCTCCAGATGGTCGCGGCGGCGATCGGCTTCTTCCTCTCGGCATTCGCAGCGATCGGCACCGACAGCTGCGGCGACTCCACCCCGTGCGGCGGCGATGGCTACATCTACGCGGGCATGGCGATCTCGCTGATCTCCGGCGTGGTGATCGCGCTCAGCGTGCTGACGTGGTGCGTGTCTCATCTCTGCCGGAAACGGCTCTGCTGGTGGGTCGCCCTGCTCGGGCTCGGTGCACAGGCGGTGTTCACGGTCATCGCGGTGGCCATCGCCATCCACGCGGGCCCCGTCTAAGCCGGCCTTGACCTCGAAGACGATGGCCAGATCGACAGCGATCACGCAGACACCGTCACCGAACCCGCAGTCGCCGGCAGCGGCGGCCCGGACACCCGCGACACTCCCCGCCGGGAAGCGACACTCAGCGAGGAAGCGACAACCGCGGTCGTCGCTTCCTCTCCCGATGTCGCGGCGACGATCCGAATGTCGCGAACGCGCCGTCCCGGCTCAGATCTCCGGCCACTCCCGATCGAAGATCTCCATCCAGGGATCGAACGGGCTCCCGATGATGCCCAGCTGATCGACCACCGGCGACGGATCCGCTTCCAGCGCCAGCAATCGTTGGGGGTCCGCCCCATACAACGCCGCGGCAGCGGCAGCGGCC
Organism: Gordonia marina; assembly: GCF_052036135.1. Classification (NCBI taxonomy): domain Bacteria; kingdom Bacillati; phylum Actinomycetota; class Actinomycetes; order Mycobacteriales; family Gordoniaceae; genus Gordonia; species Gordonia marina. The sequence continues at coordinate 3,496 of NZ_JBPSDN010000012.1, read as the reverse complement.
TCGGCGCCGATGATGGACCGCGCCGCCGTCGACGGCTCCGGATCCAATTCCGGATCCTGCACGTAGGCCCGATACACGCACTCGCTGCCAGCCGGATCGAGCTTCCACACCTGGAAGACGACGCCGTACTCGTCACCGTCCTCACAGATCACCGCCCGCCCCACCGGCGCCTCGGTGAAGAACGACGCCTCCTTGTGATCGGCGACCACACCCTGCCCATTCATCGACAGGCGCGCCCCCTCGTCGGTCTCCTCGACCTCATAGACGACGTCCTCGCCGTACCCCGGCCCATCGGCGAGGAACCGGGCGATGTGCTCCCCCAGCCGTTCCCCGGCCTCGACATCGGGGACGTCGGCCACAATCACCAGTCCGTACGTGCTCATCAATCACCCTCCGTTCCAAGAAACATAGCCAACCACTCGATCTGCGTAGACGTGACCCTCACCACGGGACGATCGGCTCCGGAACACTCACATCGGCCACGAACTCGTCCGGTACGCCAAGATCAACCAGATTTTGCTGACGCGTAGCCAACAGCAGGCCTTCCATACCCGGCCGATCCGCCGCCTCAAGGTAGCTCAACAACTCCGGCCAGAAACGCGCGTTCCATTCACCATTGCCCCGGCCCGTGTCCAGGTCTTCTTCCAGCACCCACTGAACGTCCGATACCAACCCTTCCCGCTCCTTAGATCCAGTCAACACTCTTAAAATAACCAGGAATTGCCGCGTATTCTTTCGGTAAATCCGCGCCACTCTATCCTGCCCCTTCCGGAGCCAGCCCGCATACTTTTCTTCACTGTCGCGAACAATCAGTGAGAGATTCCGATCCGGCGCAAATATGTGCAGATCCGTCGACTCGGCAAAAGCGACGAGAGCACTCGGCTTCTCAACGTGGACCATATCCCGTATCCGGTCGGAACTCTCCACCTGGCGCAGTATTTCAAGGTCAGCACCACTGTCACCCCAGCGATACGCGGAGGCCGCGGGCTTGGCTAGGATTGATCCCCAAGCCACAAACCGGCCGGCACTAGAGTTCTCGTGATACACGTACTGCCCCCACCAACCAACGGGAACACGTACAACCTTTACCTGACGGCCTCTTCCAACCGTGATCCAATTCGATCCAAGCAAGTCAATTCCTGCTGCAGATACTCGCCCCCATTCGGCTACGCTCAATCCCATGGGAAGTCCTCCTCCGTGATTTCAATAAACCGATCAGCCCTCTTCGGATTCGTTGGCCTTATCGGCCGTACGATGGAATCGAGCTGCTCACCGCTTTTTCCAATCAGCTCCCCAATGGCTTCTTTCCAGGCCCTCGAAATTCTTGCCTTGCCGGTCTTCAGGTCGAGAACCATCGCGATGGTCTCATCACCATCGATCACTTGTGTGATAATGACATCTGGACGAACTGTACCGTTCTGGCCACGGGGCGCCCATACGATTTTCCCATTCTGATCTCGCTCTATCTCTTCCCCTCGCTGCAGTGACTCCTCGATCTTTAGTGCGAACCCTGATTTCTCGATGAGATCCTGCAACTCCAAATATTCTTTGAGATAGTGCTCTAAGCGTTTGTGCAGCTCGGTGCCCCAAGCCTGTGGTGTCGCCTTACGCCACTCCTCGTCTCCGCGCATGTCATCGGCAAGGTCATCGATGATTTCGATGAGCTTGACAATTATCGCGCCCTGCGTCAGCAGTGACCCACGGCCCGGCTCAGAGGTGGGACCGTCGCCCGGCGGGGGCTCAGCGTTCATCACGATACCGGTCAACCAGCTGGCCACTCCATCGAAGATCGAGGGATCCGCGCCCTCTGCCGGCGGGCGATCAGGCTGTTCGCCTGGCTCTCCGGCCGGCGGTTCCGGCCGCTGCGGCGCGGGCGTATCCCCTCTCGGCGTGACCTCGGGCGGGCGTGTTTCGTCGGGAAACTCCGGTGCCGGCTCGCGGGGCAGGGGGTCCGTCGGTTGGTCGTGCCCGGAGCCATCCCCGGGCACCTCGTCATTCGGCACCGGATCGCGAGGCGTGTCCGGAATCGTATCCGGCGTATCACCCGGCACCTGTGGAGGCTCCTCCGTTGGCGGATACTCCGACGGCGGTTCATCCCCCGGCTGCAGATCCGGATCCGGGTCATCGCCCGGTTGCAGATGCGGATCGGGATCATCACCAGGATCGAGCTTCGGGTCGGGTTTGTCGCCGGGCGGTGTCGGCGTCGTCGGGGTTGGATATCTCGGCTTCAGTGCACCATAGCGTTTGTACCACTCGTCATCGATATGCCGGTGGACGTCTTCCCACGTGTCACGTAGCTGCTGACTCAGCTTTGGATCGATCTCGTCGCCGTGGTCGTCGAGATACTGCTCCAATGTTGCGGCGAGTGAGTTCGCGCGCGCCCACCATTTTATGAACTCTTCGTTCGTCAGCGAGGTAAAGTCCTGATTGAGAATCTCCTCCAGTCTCTTCAATAGTTCTTCGGCCTCTGACGGCTTGTGCACCGGCGGCTTAGTCCGCCAGGGCGGATCAAAAATGCCGCCCTGGAAGGGATCGTCCGGAATCAGCGGGAAGAACCACGAGCGACCCGGTATTTTCAGCTTACCGGGGCCCATAGGTTCAATCGTCTGAGCAGAGCCACCGCCGCTTCCAGGCCCTGCCGGGTCGACTGGGGCAGCAGGTTCGACCGGTTCCTGCGGAGGAGGCTCTGGACTTGTCGGCTCAGGAGGTGGCTGTACAGGTTCTACCGGCTGCGGCGGCGGAGGAGGCTGCACCGGCTCCGGCGGCGGATCGTCCGTGTGTCGATTCCAGTTGCCACCCGGGTTGTCCCGGCGAATCTCGAGGACCGGCGTGGCGGCAGGCCCAAGGCTGCGTCGTTCGGACGAAGAGGCCCGGACCGCACGCTTGCCTCCTGGGTAGGACGCGGCGATCGCAGCGGCGGCGACAAGGAGCCATGCCCATACGGGAGTCGAGCCATCGCCGCCAGAAGAGGTGATCGGAGCGGGTACGCCAGGCACCGAACTCTCCGCTGGCGGTGCCGTTGCCGGCGAAGGCGCCGCGGGTCGCGGTGAGTGCTGCGGCGTGGTCGTGGCCACCGGCCCTACCGGCGTGTGCTGCCCGCCGGGCACCGCGGCGGTTCCGCCGCGGTGTCCGGGCGGGCTCACAATCGGGGTGCCGTTGCCCTGGCCGGGGCCGTCGCCGGGACTACCTCCGATATTCGGGCCACCACTGGGACTTTCGGTCTGCCCTGGCTCAATCGGCGGCGGAGCCTGCTGTGTCGGCGGCGGCGTGTACATCGGAACATCCAGGCAGGGCCAGCCCGCCCCGAACTGTGCGCGGAGGGCATCGCATTCGGGATTGGCCGATGCGAGACCGCCACCCACACCGGCAGACCACAGACCGGTGAGCACCAGTACCGCCAGTGCGGTGATCGCCGACACTGTGCGGCGGCGCGGCGAAGTCGCTCCGCGGGCGTGGTTCACACGCATCATCGACCCTGGCGGCGGAAGGCCGCGAT